>JAHZEE010000019.1 GCA_019421975.1 Clostridiales bacterium
GAATTGCAGGAAAGACTCCATAAAGTTGCAAGAAAGCGGAAAATGTTTTTGCACAATGACTTGACAAAAAATGCGTATTGGGAGTAAAATGTAAACAATATTTGAAGGAGCAAAACAAACAGGCGTTTGCGGCATAGCTGACGGGCTCCCTGAATCCTGCTATTTTTCGTTTGCCGCAAGTCTCTTTTTCAATCAAAAGGGAGATCGCATGTGTGAAACAGGAGTGGCGCAAAGGTGCATCGCCTAACACAGCGATGCACCTTTTTTCATGAAAATCATCGTACCGAGGGAGATGCAACTATGGCAACCTTTCTAGATGTGCAGCACTGTCAGATGACCTTCAAAGGGCTTCAGGCGGTGAAAGAGTTCTCCGCAACCATTGAGGCGGGAACGATCTGCGGCCTCATCGGCACCAACGGTGCAGGCAAAACCACGGTGATCAATATGCTCTCCGGCGTGTTGACACCGACCAGCGGCAAGATTTTACTGGAGGGCGAGGATATCACCGGCCTGCGGCCAGATCAGATCGCCCGGCGTGGAATCGTCCGTACATATCAAAACCTTCGCCTATTTCAGAAGATGACAGTCCTGGAAAATGTCATCATCGGCGCCCAGATGAACACCTCCTCCCACATGGTCTCCAGCATTCTCGGCACCCCCAGCTACCGCCGCGCCGAGGCAGAGCTGCGGCAGACTGCGATGCACATGCTGGATCTCATGGGCATTGCGGACCACGCCAATGCCATGGCGGGTTCTCTGCCGTATGGCCTGCAGCGCCGGCTGGAGATCGCCCGGATTCTGGCCGCCAACCCCAAGCTGCTGCTGCTCGATGAGCCGGCTGCCGGCATGAACCCCCAGGAGAGCCTGGAGCTTGTGGACATGATCCGAAATATCCGCAAGGAGTTCGGCCTCACCATCTTGCTGATTGAGCACGACATGAAGGTCATCATGAATCTCTGCGACTACATCTACGCAATGGCCACAGGCGAAATCATTGCGCAGGGTCTGCCAGAGGAGATTCGCAGTGATCCCAAGGTCATTCAAGCTTATCTGGGGAGGTCTGTCTAATGCTCCAAATCAACAATTTAGTAGTCCGCTACGGCGGCATTACAGCGGTCGACGGCATCTCCTTGCAGATCGACCAGCACGAGACCGTTGCGCTGATCGGCGCCCACGGCGCCGGAAAAACCACGACCCTGCCCGCCATCTCCGGCCTTTTAAAATCGGCCGGCGGCCAGATTGCCTTCCAGGGGGAGGATATCACCAAGGCCTCCGCGGAAAGCATCGTCGCCCGCGGTGTGATCCAGGTCCCCGAAGGCCGGCAGGTCTTTTCCAAGCTGACCATCGAGGAGAACCTCAAGCTCGGCGCCTATCTGCGAAAGGACAAGGCGCAGATCCACGAGACCTACGAAAAGGTCATGGCGCTGTTCCCCATCCTCAAAGAGCGGCGCCGGCAGCAGGCCGGCACCCTCTCCGGCGGCGAGCAGCAGATGCTGGCCATCGGCCGCGCACTGATGTCCGCGCCCAAGCTGCTTCTTTTGGATGAGCCGTCCATGGGCCTGTCCCCGCTGATGACCCAGCAGGTCTTTGATGTGCTGCTGGCGCTCAAAAAGCAGGGCATGACCATTTTGCTCGTCGAGCAAAACGCCTATGAGGCGCTCACCATTTCAGACCGGGCCTATATCATGGAGACCGGCAATATCACTTTGGAAGGAAGGAGTAGTGAGCTCATCGACGACCCGCGGGTCAAAGATGCTTACTTGGGTGGAGACTTATGAGTGCCGATTATTTTGTTTCCCAGTTGATCAACGGACTGCGGCTTGGAAGCGTCTACGCCATTGTCGCAGTCGGATACTCCATTGTCTATGGAATCCTGCGTCTGATCAACTTCGCCCACGGCGATATTATGACCGTCGGCGTCTACATCATGCTGCTGTTTATGACCAGCACTGGCATGCCCCTGTGGTCCATTGTTATCATCTCCGTGCTCATCAGCGTCATTGTCGGCGTCCTGATCGAGCGGTTTGCGTACCGACCTTTGCGCAATGCGGGCGAGGAGGCGACGCTGATCTCCTCTCTGGCCGTGTCCACTCTGCTGCAAAATCTGCTGCAGATGATCTTCTCTCCGCAAAAAAAAGCATTCTATCTGCCGGATTTCTTTACCGAGCTGCATGATTTCGGCATGTTTCAGCTCTCGACCATGAATATTATTACATTTGTGGCCGTCGCCGTGATCGTGATCGCTCTCACCATTGTCATCCAGAAGACCAAGATCGGCACCGCCATGCGGGCCTGCTCTGAAAATCTGGATGCCTCGCGGCTCATGGGCATCAATCCCAACCGCGTCATTGTCTTTGCCTTTGCCGTCGGCTCTGGCCTTGCGGCGCTGGCCGGCCTCATGCTGGCGGGCGAATACAAGACCATTGATCCTCTGATGGGCTTCGTTCCGGGCCTGAAGGCCTTCTGCGCCGCCGTGGTCGGCGGCATCGGCAGCCTGTACGGCGCCGTGGTCGGCGGCTTGGTCATCGGCGTGGCCGAGATGCTGTTCGCGGGCCTCATGCCCACCAGCATCACCGCCTACCGGGATGCCTTTGTATTCTTTGTCCTGATTCTGGTACTTCTGGTGCGTCCCAATGGACTGCTGGGCCAGGCTGAAGGGAGGCGGAGCTGATGAATCTCAATCAAGTGCGTCTGCGCGACTGCTCCCTGTTCCGGCTGGTGCTGCTGGTGCTTCTGCCCATCGCATTGGTCGTCTATACCTGCAACCTGGGCAACTACTACTCCGCCATGGTCTGCACCTTTGCCATCAATGTGCTTTTGGCGGCCAGCCTCAACCTGGTCAACGGCTTTTCCGGCATGTTCTCCATGGGCCACGCTGCCTTCATGGCGGTGGGCGCCTATATCTCGGCATTTTTGACTCTGAGTCCCTCTCAGAAGGCCTCTATGCTTCCGGATCTGCCCGCATGGCTTGCCAACATCCAGATGCCGCTGCTGCCGGCGCTGCTGTTCTGCGGCATTGCAGCCGCCTTCGTGGCGCTGCTGATCGGCATTCCGGTGCTCCGCTTCAAGGGCCACTACCTCTCCGTGGCAACCCTGGGCCTGATCGTCATTGTCCGCGCTGTGCTGGATAACTCAGACGGCATCACCAACGGCCCCCGCGGCATCACGGGCCTGCCCAGCCTGGCAACAGCGCCGCTCATCTTCTTTGTGCTGCTGCTCTCGCTGTTTATCATGTTCCGCCTGATCCGTTCCCAGTATGGACGCGGCCTGATCGCCATGCGGGACGACGATGTGGCGGCGCAGAGCCTGGGCATCAACCTGACGGTGAAGAAGATTTCGATCTTCTGCATCAGCGCCTTCTTTGCCGGCGTGGCGGGCGCGCTGTGGGGCCATGTGCAGACCGTCATCTCCGGCCAGTTCTTCTACTTCAGCATGAGCTTCAAGGTGGTGCAGATCTCCATCATCGGCGGCATGTCCTCCCTGTCCGGCGCCGCCATCGGCGCGCTGTTCATGACCTTCGTGCCGGAGCTGCTGGCGCCTCTGGAGAGCGGCTTTACCATCTTCGGCACCACGCTTCCCAGTCTGTACGGCCTGTCCAATATCATCATGGCGGTGTTCCTGATCCTGGTCATCATCTTCCGCCGCCAGGGCCTGCTCGGCAGCAGTGAGATTCTGCTGGAGAGCTGGTTCTCCAAGGACACCTACCTGAGTCCCTTTAAAAAGAGCGAATATCAAAAACTGGCTGCTGCATTTAAGCGCCGCCCTGGTAAAAAAGCCAAAACGAAGTGAGCAATCGCAGCTATGCGTTGCAATAAAAACCATCTGGAAAGGGAGAATCCAAATGAACAATCGAATCAAGAAGTTGCTCTCGCTGACAATGGCGGGCGCCATGGTACTGTCCTTGGCCGCTTGCTCTAACAGTGATACCAACACCGACAACACGGATCCCGACACCAACAACACGGATCCCGACACCAACAACACGGACAACAATACGACATCCGGCGACACCATCAAGGTCGGCGCGCTGTTCAACATCACCGGCGGCCAGGCCTCTCTGGACGAGCCGGGCCATCGCGCCTTCGAGCTCTATTTCGACGAGCTGAACAAGGCCGGCGGCATCAACGGCCGGCAGATCGAGGTCGTCTCCTACGACGGCAAGACCGATCAGACCACCTGCGCCACCAACACCAGCAAGCTGATCGATGTGGACAAGGTTGTGGCCATCGGCGGCCTGTCCGACAGCAACTATGCATTCTCCGCCGGCAATGTGGCCCAGGAGGCAGGCGTTCCGTTCGTCTTCTCCGGCGCAACCACCCCGACGCTGAATGATATTGGCGACCAGGTCTTCCTGACGGCATTCGGTGATGACACCTGCGCCTATGCAGCGGCAGACTATGTCACCGATGTGTTGGGTCTGACCAAGGTCTACATGCTGGTTGACCAGTCCATGGAATTTACCACCACCCTGGCAAGCTGCTTCCAGGAGCGCCTGGAGGCCAACGGCGGCGAGGTTGTCATGACCGACAACTACATGAACAAGGACCCCGACTTCTCCGCACAGATCGACCGCTACCTCAATGACAACGGCGGCGCTGAGATTCTGTTCTTCTCCAGCGTTCCTGACGACATCGGCACCATTGTCAAGCAGTTCCGTGACAAGGGTGTGACCGAGCCCATGATCTCCGGCGACGGTGCCGACACTCCGCTGCTGATGGAGGTCGCCGGCGACGCCGCGGAGGGCGTGCTGGTCTCCACCCACTGCTCCTTCGAGAACCAGGACGCCACAGTGCAGGATTTTGTCAAGCTGTACACCGAAACGCAGGGCACCGCTCCGGAGAACGCCTTTGCCGCTCTGGGCTATGACTGCGCCCATGTCATCGCAACCGCCATCGAGATGTGCGGCGACGATGTGACCCCGGCCAACATCCGCGACAACCTGGAGGCCATCCAGGATCTGCGCTGTGTCACCGGCGTGATCTCCTATTCTGCAGAGAGCCATGTCCCGCAGAAGAGCGCCACCATCAATGTGGTCGAGGACGGCGCGTTCAAGTTTGTGCAGGAGATCAACCCCTAACCGCAATACTATTTCAGCAAATCCACTGACCATCCTGCAGTGAAGTAAGCGTGGAGTGGGATGGAGTTCCATCCCACTCCACAATTTTTATGATGAATTAAGGAGGAAATACCAATGGCTAACCATGAACTCATGAAGTTGACTTCCCACCAGGTTCTCGCCGGCAACTACAACAAGGCGATTCTCGCCGTCGGCTCCTGCGAGGCCCACGGCCCGCATCTCGCCTCCGGCACGGATACGCTGGTCTCCTACATGCTCTCCTGCAGGGTTGCAGATCAGTTTGACGACCTTTTGGTTCTGCCTCCCATCACAGTCGGCTACAGCGCCCACTATGATTCCTTCCCCTTTACCCTGACCATGGGCTATGACACCGTGACCCAGGTGATCTACGACTATGTGGAGTCCACCATCCGCAACGGCATCACCCATATCTTCATTTTGAACGGCCATGACGGCAACATTGCCCCCATCGAGATTGCCAGCCGCAAGATCAAGGAGAAGTATCCCGAGGCCCGCATCGCCACGCTGCCCGCCTGGTGGGTCACCGCCGGCGAGCTGCTGCCGCCGGATACCTTCGAGGTCTGGAACGGTCTGGGCCACGCGGGCGAGGGCGAGAGCTCCATTGCATACTACCTGTATCCGCAGTGGAATGAGCCGGAGCTGGCCAAGGGCTATGTGCCCGACAGCCTGCCCGACTATGTGGAGATCAAGTGGGACTTCTCCGAGCTGACCAACTCCGCAGCCACCGGTGATCCCACCAAGGCCACGCCGGAGAAGGGCGAGAAGATGGCGCAGGTTCTGGTCAAGTGCATGGTGGACGCCATGAAGCAGCTGGACGCCTGCGGCTGGGACTACCGCACCACCGCCATCCGCTAAGCGCGGCAGAGGAGGGGACGGCATGCAAAAGAAGATCCTGCTCTGGTTCGATGTGGAGGACTACCTGACGCCTGAATCGGACGACGCGCTGCTGGAGCTGCTCTCCATGCTTGAGGAGTCCGGCGTCAAGGCCACCTTAAAGTTCTGCACCCGGAAAATGGAGCTGCTCCACACCCGTGGAAGAATGGATATCCTGAAAAAACTGGCCAACCACGAGTTCAGTTTTCACACCACCAACCACAGCATCCATCCCCTGCCGTCGGAATATCTGGACCAGATGGGTTTCGCCCAGGGGGCCCAGGCATTCCACGACCGGGAGACGGCCGGCTTCCACCGGCTCTCAGACCTCTGCGGTCAGAACCTCACAAGCTATGGCCAGCCCGGATTTGCCTGGGCGCCCCAGGTATTTCCTGCCCTGCGCAAGTGGGGGGTGCAGACCTACCTGGATGCCCACGACATTGTGGGCATCGACGGCCAGCCCTTCTGGTATGGCGGCGTTCTGTGCTACAGCAAGCTCAACAACCTCTCCCACCTGGTAAAAGACGGCACAGAGGGCGCCATGATCCGCATGTTTGACCAGATGAACACCGCCTGCAGGGATACGGTGTTCTTCAGCATCTATGACCACCCCACGGAGTTCTCCAGCACCGTATTCTGGGACGAGGTGAACTTCCAGCACGGCCGCAATCCGTACACCTACCAGCCCGCACCGCTGCGGACCGTGGCAGAGCGGGACGCGCTCATCGACCAGTACCGCCAGTTTATCGCCCACACCCGCAGGCAGCCGGATGTGGAGTATGTGACGGCGCTGGAGTCCATGCGTTATGAGCACCAGCGGATGGTCCCCATCACCCCGGCCATGCTGGACGCGGCCGTCGGGCAGCTGCCCACCACGGATGCCAACTACTGCGAGCTGGGCGGCGCCTATGTCACCGCCTCGGAGCTGCTGGGCCTGATGGCCCGCCGTCTGACCGGTCGGATGCTGGTGCCGGAGCTGTTTTACGGTCCGGAGGCAGTGCTTCCGTCCCATTTATCCGGCCAGATCTCGGCCCAGGCGCTGGCCCAGGCCGTCTTCTCCCAGGCGGACCAGGTGCTGGGCTTCAAGCAGCTACCGGTCTACTACCAGGTGGAGGGCAATCTGGTGAACCCAGACGACGCCTTTGCCACCCTGGCCACCGCCATCCGGACCGGCGCCGCGACACTGCCGCTGGTATCGGGCCGTCTGGCCGCCGCCGACCATGTGGACCGCAGCTACCGCTTTGGCGGCAGCTGGATTCTCTGGGACGACGACTTCAGGGGCGCGGGCATCATCGAGCAGACCGCTCTGCAGGCCTGGACGCTCAAGCCTGCCATATTCTAAGCAACTGACAGAAAGGAAGAATCTGCGATGGAGCAAGACCTCTCCATGCAGGAGATTGCGCAGGCAGCAGCCGCCATCTCCCCCTATGTAAAGACCACCCCGCTGATCCGGGCAGAAAAGCTGGAGGCGCTGTTTGACGGCGCAGAGATCTGGCTCAAACTGGAGAACCTCCAGCACACCGGCTCTTTTAAGCTGCGCGGCGTGGCCAACAAAATGCTCAGCCTCACCAAAGAGGAGCTGGCCCGTGGCGTCACCGCCGCTTCCAGCGGCAACCACGCCCAGGCCGTCAGCTACATGGCGGCAAAGCTCGGCACCCATGCGGCCATCGTCATGCCGGAGAACGCGCCCCAGGCCAAGGTGGACGGCGCCCGCGGATACGGCGCCGAGGTCATTCAGTACGGCTTTACCGGCGAGGATCGGGACTTCAAGTGCAACGAACTGATCGCCCAGCATGGCTACAGCCTGGTGCACTCCCATGTGGATCCCTATGTCATCGCGGGCCACGCCACTGCAGCCACGGAGGCGCTGTCGCAGATGCCGCAGATTCCCACCGCAGTGGTGCTCCCCTGCGGCGCAGGCAGCCTCACCAGCGGCGCGGCGCGGGCCGTCAAGGGTACAGATGAGACCATCCAGACCATCGCAGTGGAACCGGCGGCCGTGCCCCGCTTTACCGAAAGCCTGAAGGCCGGCCGCCCTGTCACGGTGGAACTGGGCCAGACCATTGCCGACGGCCTTCGGGTCAGCAAGGCCGAGCCCATCAACTACCGGCTCATCCGCGACTATGTGGACACCCTGCTCACCATCGAGGAGGATCCCATCGCCCGTGCGGTCAAAGAGGTGGCGCTGCGCGCCAAAATTGTGGCGGAGCCCTCCGCCTGCGTGGGCATCGCCGCGGCGCTGGCCGGTAAAATCGACACCAGCGCCGGCCGGCGGCTCTGCTTCATCATCACCGGCGGCAATGTGGACGCCGGCTTCTATGCAGATCTTTTGCGTAAATAGGCGGTCAGTATGAAACGAGTATTACTTTTAACCACCGGCGGCACTATTGCAGCGCGCCCCGGCGATATGGGACTTGCCCCGCAGGTTGCCTCCGGCAGCCTGCTGGGGTATGTCTCAGAGCTTTCCAACCACTATGAGATTGAGGCTCGGGATATTCTGAGCATGGACAGCTCCAACATCCAGGCCGAGGAGTGGCAGACCATTGCCCGCGCGGTCTACGAGGAGCTGGACCGCTATGACGGCATCGTTATCACCCACGGCACCGACACCATGGCCTACACGGCCTCTATGCTCAGCTATATGCTCCGGAACCTGAAAAAGCCGGTGGTCCTGACCGGTTCACAGATGCCCATTGAGAACCTGCTCACAGACGCCAGAAACAACCTGAGCACGGCATTTGCAGCGGTGGACGCCGAGATCCCCGGCGTGTCCATCGCGTTCAACCATAAGATCATCAACGGCTGCCGCGCCGTCAAGGTCCGCACCATGGGCTTTGAGGCCTTTGAGAGTGTCAATGCCCCGTGCCTGGCCGAGGTCTATGCCAATGGCCTGCACAAGACCGGCGCGCTGCCGGTCCTGCCCGATCCGGCGCAGCCAACCATTCTGAAGGATCGGCTCTGCACCGATGTCTTTCTGCTGAAGCTGATCCCCGGCACCAATCCGGAGGTTCTGCGCATGCTGATGGATATGCAGTACAAGGGGATTGTGCTGGAGACCTTCGGGGCGGGCGGCATGCACTTCCTTCGCCGGAATCTGCTGCCGGAGATGCAGCAGCTGACCGACCGCGGCGTCTCCATCGTGGCCTGCAGCCAGTGTCTGTATGAGACCAGCGACTTCTCCCTGTATGAGGTCGGCACGCGGCTGCTGGCCTGCGGCGTCATCCCCGGACGGGATATGACCACAGAGGCCGCCGTCACCAAGCTCATGTGGACCCTGGGGCAGACCAGCGACCCGGAGGCAGTCCGCCGGATGTTTGATACCAACTACGCCGGGGAGGTCTCCCTGGCATAGAAAGGAGCATCGCCCCTTGGCCTCCACCGCCGAATTCGTCCAGTATGTGGCAGACCAGCTCTCCGATGCGGGTACGATCACCTACCGCAGGATGTTTGGGGAGTATGGGCTCTACTGTGACGGCCTCTTTTTTGCCGTGGTCTGTGACAATCAGCTCTTTCTGAAGCCCACACAGGCCGCGCAGAAGCTGCTGGCCGCGCCGGTGCTCCGCCCGCCCTATCCCGGCGCCTCCCCCTCGCTTCTGGTGGAGGACACCGAGGACCGGGCGCTGCTGTGTCAGCTGGCGAGGGCGACCTGCTCCGCCCTACCGCCGCCCAGGCCAAAGCGGACTCAAAAACCAAATAAAAAGCGCAGTTAGATAAGAAAGCAAGCAAAAGCCCTTTCATCATCGTGTTTTAAGGACAGCGGGCAAACAGGTTACAAGTGAATCACCGAGCAAAAGGGGCGTTATCGCAAGATAGCGCCCCTTTCTGCAGATAGCCACGCCGCAGATTGGAAAGTCTGTGGCGTTTTTTATGCCCGCAGAAAAAGGAGGTGCAGCCGGAATGTATTTCACGGGTGGAGAAAAACGGGCGTTTGAAATGCTCCTGCAGCAAAAGCATGATTTGACTGTTTTCAATCCGGCTGTGCCGGAGGTGATGAAGATTGCTGCACTTGCCATTTCTACCGCCCGAAGTGGAAATATGAGTTTTGCGTTTTCAAGGAATGTCCCTACTGCCCCGGCAAGTGGGCGAGGAAAACGCCTGTCAGCGTGGACGAATAGACACGAAAAAAGCCTTATTCTATGCGGCTTTACAGACGCGAGACCCGCATAGTCCGATACTTGATACCAAAAGGCGCAAAATCCCATGCAAATCAATAAAGATATATCAAAAAACAGATTTACAAAATACTGATTTAAGCAAGAACGGATCCATTCCTATCCTTTCCCCTCTTACCTTTTGACGAGGGCGCCGCGGCTATGCCGCCGGAACAGAAAGGAACGGAAGCAGAAAGCGAAAGCGCAGTAGAGATTTGCAGGGAAATTATTAAGGACAATTCTATAAGGGTCTGGGAAACTCCCAGCAAGCATTTTTCACAAATGGGTACTCATCTGCTGTGCTTGCTACCTGCTCACAATCAGACAATACTGGTTTTGGCACAAGTGAAAGGGAAACCAGCTTTTGCCGGTCTCCCTTTCACATACTCAATCTAAAAATTTGCATGCTTTTCCTTATAATTCTCGCCCCACTCTGCCATGGCATTGATAATGGGTCGCATCGTTTCGCCTACTTCTGATAATGTATATTCCACACGCGGCGGGACCTCTGGGTACACGGTACGAGTAACAAGCCCGTCCGCTTCCATTGAGCGCAAACTATCTGTTAATACTTTTTGGCTAATACCCTGTAAGTCTTTTTTTAACTCATTAAACCGCCAGGTACGGTGTAACAGGTTTCGCAAGATCAACAGCTTCCATTTGCTGCCTATCAACTGCACTGTCGTTGCGACTGGACATTCTGGCAATTCTTCTTTTGTCAACATCTCGGCAGGCTCCTTTCAATAGTTCAAAACAGAATGTAACATTTAAATCATAGTGTAA
Organism: Clostridiales bacterium; assembly: GCA_019421975.1. Classification (GTDB taxonomy): domain Bacteria; phylum Bacillota; class Clostridia; order Oscillospirales; family Oscillospiraceae; genus CAKTFW01. The sequence continues at coordinate 10,906 of JAHZEE010000019.1, forward strand.
GGGCGTAAAAAAATCAAGGCAAGTTACAAAAAAGTGACTAAGTAATAGATTTGTGCGTACTTTTTTCTATCAAAAAGTTATTTACAATAGAATTGCGGGGAAGATAACCCGCAATTCAAAATTGGAGGTAAAAGACTATGGCAATTTCAAATCTGTTTGGTTGGAGCAAAAAAGAAACTGCATCTGCTGCTTGCGGCTCTGCTTGTGGTGCTTCTGATAAGCCGGAAGAAAAGCCCGCGGCTTGTGGTTCTGCCTGCGGCGCTGGCGATAAGTAAGATTGCCTGCCAACCCCTTGACCGTTCCCGGCGGGAAACCGCCGGGAACAATTGTAATAAGCCATTCGGGTAAACCGATTTTTATAGAAACAGAAAAATTGCGGAAACGAGGAATTGATAATGCAATGGCATATTACCGACGAATGCGATCAGCGGTGCAAACATTGTTATATCTTTTCGGAGGACATCGGTAAAAATCTGGACGCTATGACATGGCAGCAGATACAAGATACCTTTTATAACTGCTTGGATTTTTGCGAGGTATATGGCCGCCTGCCATATTTTTATATTACAGGCGGGGATCCCATCTTGCACCCGGATTTTTGGCGGCTGCTTGGATTGATGAAAGAACGCGACATTCCTTTTACCATTCTCGGCAATCCGTTTCATTTGAATGATGAGGTATGCCAACGGCTGAGGGAATACGGCTGTCAAAAATACCAGCTTTCGCTCGATGGTATGCGGGAAACCCATGATTGGTTCCGCAAGCCGGGGGCCTTTGATTGCACTCTTGAAAAAATTGCTTGTATCAAAAAGGCGGGGATCCGATCTGTCATTATGACAACGGTATCGGGGACGAATATCAAAGAAATCCCCGCAATCATTGACACGGTTGTGGAAGCAGGCGTCGATGTATTTGCCTTTGCTCGTTATTGCCCCACCAGCGAGGAAAAAGATACCGGCATGACTCCGCAGGAATACCGGGAATTGCTTGATATCTGCTATAAAAAGTTTCAAGCATACGAAGCAGCAGGCTGCTCCACCTATTTCAATAAAAAAGACCACTTGTGGACGCTTTACGAATATGAAAACGGGATTTTCAAAATCCCGGAGGACGCACAGGACGGTATTATTTATGGTGGCTGCAACTGTGGGAATTGCCACATGACAATACTTCCTACTGGCGATATTTATGCTTGCCGCCGCGTACAAAACAGCAAAGTTGGTAATGTGTTGGAAGATCGGATTGCCGACATTTGGGTCTGCCAAATGGAAACCTACCGGGACTATACAGGGTTTGAAAAGTGCGCTAAATGTGAACTCTTGGCATGGTGCCGGGGCTGTCCTGCTGTTGCAAGCGGCAAAGACGGTAACTTTTACGCTGCTGATCCCCAATGTTGGAAAGAGGTATAAACATGGATCTGCTTGAACTGATGAAATATCGCCGTTCTATCCGAAAATATGAAGATAGACAAATTGAGCGCGGCGATCTTGAAAAAATCGTGGAAGCAGGGCTTTATGCTCCAAACGCAGGAGGCGGCCAACGAGCGATCGTCCGCGCCATACACAATAAGGAACTCTGTGAAAAGATTGGGAAACTCAATATTGCAAGATTTGACCGTAAAAATCTATCTGGCTCTTATGTATCGAGCGAGCAGCCCAGCATTATTGATGACCCGACTATTCAAAGCGGGTTTTACGGTGCGCCGACCGTTTGCGTGATTTTCGGCCCGGAATATTTTTTATATAGCACGCCGGACGCTTTCTGTTGCGCTGAAAATATGGTGCTGGCGGCAACACAGCTTGGGCTTTCGTCCTGTATCATTGCGCGGGGTGAGGAAACCTTTGACAATGAAATTGGTGCAGCCTACTTAAAAGAATGGGAAATCCCCGAAAACTATGTTGCCCGCTGCTTTGTACTTTTGGGCTACTGTAAGGGCGATTATCCGGCGGTGAAGCCGAGAAAAGAAAATCGCGCAAAAATTATCGAGTGAATATAAGGAGTGCACAATGGAATATTTCAAAGAAAATCATACGATTTATATTCGAATTGATAAAGATGAAAGTATCATAGATACCGTTCAAGCGGTGTGCAAACTCGAAAAGATATACACAGGGTATTTTGGGGGAATTGGGGCTTGTGATCTCATTGTCCTTTCGACCTATATTCCAGACAAAAATGAGTTTACAGACCACACAATTTCCGGCATGATCGAAATGATCTCCCTTATGGGGAATATTTCTGTTGACGACAATAACAATCCTGTTCTTCATTGTCACGGTTCTTTTTCTTTCTTAAACCCAGACGGAAATATCGCTGTAACAGCCGGACATTTAAAAGATGCCCGCATTAGTTATACAGGTGAAATCATCTTGCATACAGCAGATATGAAAATTGGCAGAATGATTGACCCGAAAACCGGGATTGAAGTATGGAAACTACCCCAATAGGAGCGTGATAACTGTGTTTCCAAAGAAAAATTACCCTTGACAAAGCATTTGTATGAGGTATTGCGCGAGGAAATCAAACAGCAGGAGAAGAAAAAGGCCAATGTAAAAGCCTTTATCAGCGCAGTAAAAAAGTACACCGATATGCAGGATCTTGACGCTTCCACATCGCGGGAGTTTATAGACCGTATCGAAGTTTCCCATACCGACAAGGAATTCAAAACATGGGAAATTACGATTGTCTATAACTTCATCGGCGCAGCGTTTGATTTTGGACGGGCAATCGAAAAAGCACAAAATACAACTGAAAAACAGCAAGGAACGGCATAGCCGTTTGGCTACGCCGTTCCTTGCTTCAATGTTTTCTTAATTCACCGCCCCTTAGCCGGGGCGCTTTTTATTCGTCGATCCGTTCAATTCGGAATACATTGATGGTGCCCACATCCGGGCAGCAGAACACTGCCGTCCCCGGCGCCTGGCCCGGGATCTGTCCGCCATACCGCAGAATATCCACATAGGGAAAGGCCACATGCATGGCCATGGGGCAGAGTCTGCCACGCTCTGTGTCAAAGTCAAAGCTCTCCCCCACCCGGTGTCCCCGGTGGCAGGGGCACTCGCCCTTCTGGTCGATCAGCGTGATCCGAATTCTGGGCCTCTGATTCATGGCAACTCCTCCAAATACTGCTCCAGCGGGATCCCCTTGAACTTGTCACGGTTATCCCGATTTTTGATGATCAGTGTCCGCACGGTGTCCATGGCCAGCTGGGTGCTCTGCTCCAACGGCAGCCCCGCCATCATCTTGCCCACCAGAACTGCGGAAAAGAGGTCGCCCGTGCCCGGAAACTGGACCGGGACCGGCTCAAAGGGCAGGAAGAATTGCCTGTTTTCCGCCGCATTCCACCCCAGCACCTGGGCCTGGCCCTCCACGCAGGCACTGGTAATCACAATGGATCCGGTGCAGAGCTCACGCAGGCTAGCCACCAGACGGTTCGCCTTGAAACCGGTCCGCCAGGAACATGGCCTCTGTGAAATTGGGCATCATCACATCCGCAACCCGGCACAGCTGCCGCATGTGGCTGACCGTCTGCGCGGAAACGCCGTTGTAAAGCCTGCCGTTGTCTCCCATGATGGGATCGACAAATACGCGGGTTCCCCGCTGCCGCTGCTCGCCGCAGTACGCCGCCACCAGGGCAGCCTGCTCCTCTGAAATGATGAAGCCGGTGCTGATGCAGTCAAAGGTGAATCCCAGCTTCTTCCATACCGCCAGCGTATTTTTCATGTATTGCGTTGTGTCCAGGATGTCGAAGGTCCCATAGTCCAGCGTGTTGGACACCAGCGCAGTCGGCAGGTTATAGAGATGATAGCCCATATGCGACAGGACCGGGATCATCGCAGCCAACGCCACTTTTCCATAGCCCGGCATGTCGTTAATCA
>JAHZEE010000190.1 GCA_019421975.1 Clostridiales bacterium
GGTGGAGAGAATAGAGGCAAACAGCTGCGGGATATAGTGGGAGAACATCTGATCCAGGCTGGAGCAGTCCGAGATCATGGTGGAGGTCAGATCGCTCAGGTCCCGCTGGCCGAAAAAGGAGAGGGGCAGCTTGCGCAGCGTCTCGGCCAGAGAGATGCGCCGGTTGGCGCTCTCCTTGTAGGTGGCCAGGTAGAGCGCAGCGTATTGGAAATAGTGCAGAACAAAGAGCAGAGCGAGGATGACGCCTGCAATGGCGGTATAGAACAAAACCCGCTGGGCCGGGCTGCCGCCCGCGGACAGGGTGTCTGTCATGTACTGGATCACGAGCAGGACCACGCCCACCGGAAACATCAGACTCAGGTTACAGACAAAGGACCACACCACGGCCTTGACCAAATCCCGGGCGCCCTGATGGCTGAGGGCAAACAGATGCTGCAGCTTGGCAATCATACCAATGCCTCCTTTCCGACCTTCCACTGGGCCGAGCGCTGATAGTCCGCCCACATTTCGGCATAGAGCCCGTTCTGCTCCAGCAGGGACGCATGGTCCCCCTGCTGGACCACATGGCCCTCGGAGAGCACCAAAATGGAGCTCGCATTCTGAATGGTGGACAGGCGGTGTGCGATCATCAAGACGGTCTTGCCGCGCGTGAGTGTCTCAAAGGCCCTCTGGATCTGGTACTCATTTTCCGGATCTGCAAAGGCGGTGGCCTCATCGAGCACCACAATGGGCGCGTCCTTTAAAATGGCCCGCGCCAGCGCGATGCGCTGCGCCTCGCCGCCGGACAGATAGATCCCGTGGGCGCCGACCACGGTGTCAAGCCCGTCGGGGAGCTTGGCCAGAATGTCGTCGCACTGGGCCGCATGCGCCGCGGCCAGGACCTGCTCGCGTGTGGCGCCGGGCCGGGCGGCCCGGAGGTTCTCCAGAAGGCTCTGCTTGAACAGCCTCGTGTCCTGGAACACAAAGGCCACCTGGTCCATGAGCCTGGCGCTGCCGATGGCGCGCACATCCACGCCGCCGATGCGCACGCTGCCGCTGTCGGCGTCCCAAAAGCGGGGGATGAGGCTGGCGGCGGTGGATTTTCCGCCGCCGGAGGGTCCCACCAGCGCCACGGTGGCGCCCTCCGGCACGGTGAAGCTCACATGCTCCAGCGCAGGGCGGCCTGCGCCGGGATAGGTGAAGGTGACATCCTGAAACTCCACCTGTGCGCCCTGGGGCTGCTGGGGCTGCGCAGGCTCCTGCAGCGGCGCCTGGGAGAGAATCTCGTCGAGCTTCATCATGGCCTCGTTTGCCTCCATCACCGACTCGCTGGCGTACATGATGCGGTTGATCATGCCGCCGCAGGCCGGGGCGAAGAGCGCGTAGAAGATGAAGTTTGCAAGCACGCCCCAGCCGTCGCCGCCGCCGCTGAGCAGCAGCGCCGCCGGGATCAGCAGAAAGAACGCGCCGTTGATGCAGGTGAGAAACGCCGTCTGGCCGTTCCGGCAGCTCATGGCGTACTGGCTGGCAAGGTCGCTGTAGGACATGATGGCGTTATAAAAGGCCTTGAAGGAGTAGACGGTCTGCTGAAAGACCTTGACCACGGGGATGCCGCGGACATACTCCACCGCCTCGCCGCTCATCTTCTCAATCTCCTGCTGATAGCGGTGGAAGAACCCGGCGTTTTTGCCGCCCATCATGCCCAGCATGCAGGCCATGGCCAGCACCATGGTCAGAAGGCACAGCAGCCCCATCCGCCAGTCAAAGACAAACAGCAGCACAATGGCCGCGACCGGCGTCACCACGGCGGCGGTCAGGTCGGGCAGCTTGTGGGCCAGAAGGTCCTCTGTGAGCGAGGCGTTGTCGTCGATGAGCTTGCGCAGGCGGCCGGATTGGCTGCGGCTGAAAAAGCCCAGGGGCAGCGTCACCACATGGGCCGTCGCACGCCTGCGCATATTGCGGGCGGTGCGGAACGCGGCGATGTGGGTACACATGAGCGCGGCAAAATAAACTGCGATGTTGGCCACCGAAAACCAGACGGCCAGCCAGCCCCACCGGGCAAGATTCGTGGCGGCCGTCAGATCCGGGAACACCGCCAGCGTATCGCGGGCCACCAGCCAGATGCAGAGGTAGGGGGCCAGCCCCAGAATGGCCGCAATGGCCGAAAGCACACAGCCGAGGATGGTCAGGGCCCTGTGACCGCCTGCGTATTGGATCAGGCGCGAGAAATTGTTTCGCTTTTTTTCTTTTTCCATCAAAAAGCTCCTTCCTATGGAGTTCGTTCCACTGCACTGGCGGCAGCGGCACGGACAGATTTGACAGATGGCCTTTGGTTAGCAAAAACTAACTAAAAACCAATCAAAAGGGCCCATCCGCTGAAAGGCCCCCTGCTGAGAGAAGTATAGCATGTTTTCCCCGGAGCGGCTACTCCGTTTCTTCACTTTTTAGCTCCAAATCATCATATGCGGCGTGCGCCCAGCGGCGATAGGCGAGAGGCGCCTTTCCGGTGGCGCGCTGAAAGGCGGCGGAGAATTTGCTCTGATTCTCATAGCCGCAGAGCCGGGCGATCTCCCCAATGGAGCGCTCGTGCGCGCTGCGCAGCAGCAGGGCTCCGTGGCGCATGCGCTGCGCCCGCAGAAACGAGGCGATGGGCTGGCCGTAGATGGCCTTGAAGCACTCCCGCAGGCTGGTCTCCGCCAGATGAAAGCGGCTGGAAAGCTCCGAGACGGTGATTTTCTGCAAAAAGGCCTCCAACAGAAAGTCGTGGGCCGCCTTGGTCTGGGCGACGACCGCCTGGGAGAACTGGGGCAGATACTCCTGCGGCTCTTCGCAATTGAGCGAGAGAAACAGCAGCAGCTCCACCACCTTGAGGATCAGATAGGTTTTGAGGATGCGCGGGTCCACCTGATAGAGCTCGGCAAAGATGTGGTCGATCTCCGCTCTGGCGCGGATGAGGAAGGTGGGGCCCCACTGAAAAAAGTACTGCTGCATCTGTGGCAGATCCAGCTCGATGTCGGGAAGCAGCTGCTGCAGCGACTGCTGCGCCGCAGCCGGATCCAGCACAATGGAGATCCCCCGATAGTGCTCCAGCGGCAGGCGTGAGGCGTGAAACGGCGTCTGCCCCGGCGCGGTGATGCACAGATCCCCCTCGCCTAAAAAGCAGACCTGCCCGCTCTCCAGCGTCACCTCATAGCAGCCCTCGGCGCAGTGGTTGATCTCCAGCAGCGCCTCGGGAAACTCCATCTTTTGATAGCACGAGCGCATGTCCAGACGGTTGTAGGACAGGTAGATCCCCGGCAGAACCTGACAGCAGCGCATTTCCCCGCAGCCCTCGCCGTCTGTGCCGGCCATCTGATAGACGGTGAAGCAGTCCTCCTGGGTGATCCGGGTA
>JAHZEE010000191.1 GCA_019421975.1 Clostridiales bacterium
GCGTCCCTGCCAGACACAGCAGCAGCTCCAGGACAAAAATCGTCACAGCGCGCGGCAGCACCTCCGCGGAGATCCGGCGGCCAAAGCACATGGCGCCGGGCTCTCGCCCCACAACCGCCCAGGCCGTCAGAAGCAGGACCGCCAGCGTCGTCACCTTAAAGCCGCCCGCGGTGGAGCCGGGCGCGCCGCCCACAAGCATGAGAAGCACCAACAAAAGCTGGCTCGGTTGGCTCATCTGCGTCAAATCCACCGTGTTAAAGCCGGCCGTTCTGGGGGTCACCGCCTGAAACGCCGCTGCCATGGCCCGCTCCGGCAGGGACAGATCCCGCCACTGCGGCTGGCCAAACTCACAGAAATACAGATAGAGCCCCGGCAGGACGATCAGCACCGCCGTGGTGAGCAGCACCAGCTTGCTCTGCAGGCGATAGGCATGCAGACGCCATTTGTGGCGCCGGATATCGTGCCAAGTCAAAAAGCCCAGCCCCCCAAAGACAATCAGAAGCAGCAAGATGCCATTGACGGCCGCGTCTGCAGAATATCCCGTCAGAGAGGAAAAGGGCGCGCCGGCCCCAAACAGATCAAACCCCGCGTTGCAAAACGCCGAGACCGCGTGAAACACGCCGTACCAGATTCCCCGCCAGAGGCCCAGCTCTCCGCCAAACCGGAGTGCCAGCAGCACCGCCCCCAGCCCCTCCAATAGCAGCGTCAGCTTCAGGATAAACCCCGTCAGGCGCACAATGCCGCCCACCTGGGGCGCCGAGAGCGTCTCCTGCATGGCCCAGCGCTGGCGCAGGCCGATCCGTCTGCCGGTAAAAAGCTCCATGGCCACAGCGCCTGTCACCACGCCGAGGCCGCCCACCTGGATCAGCGCCAGGATCACGGCCTGTCCAAACAGGCTCCAGCAGGCGGCGGTATCCTGGACCACAAGGCCCGTCACACAGGTGGCAGAGGTCGCGGTAAACAGGGCGTCGAGAAAACAGACGCCGCCCGGCGTACGGGCTGAAATCGGCAGCAGCAAAAGGCAGGTCCCAACCAGAATCAGACCTGCAAATCCCAAAAGCATCATTCGGGCCGGCGTGGCATGTCCATTCGTACTAAAAAACACAGCTGTTTCTCCTAACCCGGGACGAGCGTCCCTGTCCATAAGATAACCATATTTGAGCAAAATCTTTCCACCGGCGGCCATCGCCAAAAAAATCGCAAGGCGGCAGCACCGCCTTGCGATTTTTTAAAGGCTCAGCATCTCCCTGACAAACTCCGGAGACAGAATCATCTCACAGACGGCGTGGACGCTGCCCATAATCTGCATGGTCCCATCCTGGGAGATCTGCACCGACATGGTACCGCCCGGCATCCGGGCCGTGATCTTCCGGTCTGTCATCCCCAGGCGCAGTCCGGCCGCCGCAGCCGCGCAGCATGCGCTTCCGGACGACAGGGTATAACCGGCGCCGCGCTCGTAGATCTCCAGCGCCACATGGGTCCGATCCAGCACCTGCATCAGGCAGAGATTGATCCGGCGTGGGAACTGCGGCGCCAGCTCCGCGCTGCGGCCCAGCCGCTTGGCGAGCTCTGCCGTCGCCACAGTCACGGGGATCACCAGATGGGGATTTCCCACGGTCAGGCAGGTCACCCAGTAGGTATTTCCCCCCAGCTGCATGGCCTCGTCGACCACCTCCCGGCGCGGCCCCCGCACCGGCACCTCATTGCTCCAGAAGCTGGCTCTGCCCATATCCACCTGCATGGTCTGTGCCGCATCATGGTAGTACTGGACCCGAACCGGCCCGCCGGTGGTCAGAATCTCCGCTGAATCGCCGGAGATATAGTCGGCATCCTTCAGATATTTGGCAAAAATCAGCATGCCGTTCCCGCTCTTCTCCGCCTCGGTCCCGTCCGGATTGTAGATCCGGACCTGCAGTCCCTGCTCCGTGAGCAGGGGCCCTACCAAAATGCCGTCGGAACCCAGGCCAAAATTCCGGTTGCAGACCAGCTGCATCTGTTCCGGCGGCAGCGCCGCCTCCGACTGATTCGGGTCAAAGATAAGATAGTCGTTTCCAAACCCGTGATATTTTTTAAATTGCAGCGATAAAGCCATGTACCACGCCCCCCATTCGCTCAAATGTATGCTCTAAATGAAAATAGTTGCACGGTTTCCTTGCAGATTGGCCCGCCTTCCGATATAATGAATCCGACAAAATATGATCGGAAAAGAGAGGGGCTTCTGTTATGATTTTCTCTGTGCCCTGCCTGTTTGGGCTTGAAGGCCTGGTGGGCAACGAATTGCGCCGTCTTGGGATGGACGGCGTCGCGGTGGAAAACGGCCGCGTTCTGTTTGAAGGCGACTTTTTGGCCATGGCGCGCGCCAACCTGAACCTGCGCACGGGCGAACGCGTGCTGCTGCGCCTGGGCCGGTTTCCCGCCACCAGCTTTGACATGCTCTTTGAGGCAGTCCGCGCCCTGCCGCTGGCGGACCTGATCCCCAGGGACGGCGCGTTTCCCGTCAAGGGCTACTGCCTCAACTCCCAGCTGCACTCCGTGCCGGACTGCCAGCGCATCATCAAAAAGGCCGCCAGCGTCAGTCTGGGAACCCACTATCATGTCAACTGGCTGCCGGAGAGCGGCGCTGTCTACCAGCTCCAGTTCTCCATTATGAAGGATGTGGCGGAACTCTACCTCGACACCACCGGCACTGGCCTGCACAAGCGGGGCTACCGTGCGGTCGGCAACGACGCGCCTTTGCGTGAGACACTGGCAGCCGCCATGGTGGAGCTGGCCAGATACCGGGGCAAGGAGCCCTTTCTCGACCCCTTCTGCGGCAGCGGCACAATCTGCATCGAGGCCGCGCTGACCGCCTGCAACCGTGCGCCCGGCATGAATCGGAATTTCGCCGCCCAGAAATGGGCCGCCGTGCCGGAGGCTGTCTGGCAGCAGGCCCGTGCCGAGGCCATCGCCCATGAGTTCCACGGCGACTACCGGATTTACGGCAGCGACTGCGACCCCAAAAGCATTCAAATCGCCTGCTCCAACGCCAAAAAGGCCGGTATGGACCGTTTCATCACCTTTTCCCAGGCGGACGCCACCAAACGCCCCATGCCGGAGGCCCAGGGCGTACTCGTGACAAATCCCCCCTATGGCCAGCGCCTGATGGAACAGCGCGCAGCCCAGCAGCTCTACCGGCAGCTGGGACAGCATCTCAAGGCCTTCCCCGGCTGGCGGCAGTATATCATCACCTCGGAGCCGGAGTTTGAGCACTACTTTGGCCGTCGGGCGGACAAAAAGCGCAAGCTGTACAACGGGATGATAAAATGTGACCTCTATCAATATCTGTGAGCCTGCGCTGCAGC
>JAHZEE010000192.1 GCA_019421975.1 Clostridiales bacterium
AGAAGCCCCTGCTCGCACCAGCTGCGCAGAATGGAGTTGAGATACGGCCACTTGAGCCCGCCGGTGTTCAGGCAGGTCTTTTCATAGGCCAGCTGAATCTCCGCCTCGCCAAAGCCCATGTCCAGCCAGCTGGTCAGGTATCGCTCCTCCGGCGCGGTGAGGGCCCGCCCGCCCAGCTGCAGCACCTGGCGCAGCCGGCCGAGCCGGCTCTGGCGCTCCAGCGCCGCCTGCATATAGGCCGCGGCCGCCTCCAGGGTGTCGATGCCGGCGTCTGCCCAGTGGTAGGCCTCCTTCTCGATGGCCCGCAGCGAAGGCGCCCGGCTCACCCCGCGCGCCTTGGCGCGGCTGATGCAGTAGGTGATGAGAATGCTGATGACCTCCGGCGGCAGGCGCAGATAGTCGTAGATGGCCAGTAGGGTCTTGAGCTCCTCCGTGGAGAGCACCCGGCCGAGCCGGCGCTGGACCTCCCCCACCAGGGGCGAAAAGCCGCCCTCGGCCAGATTTTTGACCACATCGTCCTGGCTGTAGCGGGGCAGCTCCGCCGGCCGCAGCACCGTGGGCGCACGCTCCGGCAGAAGGCCCATCTGCCGCAGACTGGCCGCGGCGGTCTCCAGCCGGTAGGGCTCCATGCGCAGATCGGCCTGGGCGGCCTCCAGCCGGCCGCCGGCCTGCAGATACAGATACAGCAGCGCCGCGTCGCCCGACGATGCGCCCAGCAGCTTGCGCACATCGCCCTGCGGAATCGACAGTGTGTCCATTTCCCCGCCCCCCTTCGGCTCAATTCGTAAAGCCCATTATAGCACACAGGCCGGAGCCGGGGCAAGAGGGCAATTTCACCCGGAGAAAACAGACGCGCGCCCCGGCGAAAGGCCGGAGCGCGCGGGGCGTTATCTGGTGCCGGCGGCGGCCGGTGTGCGCGCCTGCCGCCTGGGTCTGACGGGCATCTGGCCGTCCAGCTGGGAGCGGAAGGTCTCAAAGCGCTGGTAGAATGCGCCGGCAGAGGCGGTGCCCGGCAGATAGGAGCAGGGCTCCATCTGCACGCCCCCCAGCCGGTCTGTCAGCTTCCGGCCCAGGCCCAGGGCCTCGGCGTAGGGCAGCGTCTCATAGTAGAACTGGGGATTCTGCCGCACCAGGCGGCGCAGGGCCGTCTCGTCCAGGCTGGCGAGATACCGCTTGTAGCCCAGGGTCTTTTGCAGCAGCTCCGTGCCCACGGCGGTGCGGCGGCCGCCGTAGGCCACGGCCCACGCGGTGAGGGCCAGGTGGGCCAGCACCAGGACGGTGTCGGGCCCCTGGCCGGCAAAGCCGCCGGAGACGAGCAGGATCAGTGCGGTCAGAAAGCCGGACATGTGCTGGCGGGTGCCGCGCAGCAGGCTCAGCGCCGTCTGCATGGCGAGCACGGCGCACACCGCCCCTGCCGCCGCGCCCAGGATGGCCCAGAGCAGTGGGCTGAGGACCTCCCCCAGATAGGCGGTGAGAATCCGGCCGCCCGCCACCGCGGCGGCGAGATAGACCGGCAGGCAGAGCAGCCGCGGGCTGCCGCTCTTGGGATCGAACAGCCGCCGCTGCCAGTGGCGGGCGGCCAGCTTCTCCCCCAGCTGGCGGGCCGACTGGGCCGCACGGTCGCCGCAGTAGCAGGCGCTGGCCCCGGAGAACAGCCGGTCGAAGGGCTGCTGCTCCTGGCTGCGCCGCTCGTTGCCCATGTCCATCCGGCGCACGAGCACCATCTGGCCCCGGCTGTGGGGCGCGATGGCCAGATAGCCCAGCGCGCCCCAGTGGGCCACGGTCAGCGCAAAGTCGGGCGCGCCGCCGTAGAGCAGCGCCGGCAGCTCCCCGGCGGTGACGCCGTCGGGCGGCTGCGGGGTGGCGCGGACATGGGGCATGGGGCCGCGCAGGGTCAAAAACCAGTACAGCAGCCCCAGCAGCAGCAGGACCGGCGGCACATACTGCCAGGGAAAGCCGCTGCCCAGGATTGGCCCCCGCTGCGGAAAGTAGTTCTCCGGCAGCTTGAGCTGCAGGGAGATGGACTCATGGTCCAGAAGCGGCACGGTGAGCACCGCGGCGGCTGAGCGGGTGTTCTGGTTGGTGACCACCTGGTTGGGGGCGATCTCACCGTAGTAGCCGCTGAGAAGCACCGGCGTCTCGGTGAAGTCCTTGGGCATGGAGAGCAGGTACTGAAACTGCTCGACCGGATAGGGCCACTGGGAGGAGAGCAGCTCCGCGGAAAACAGCTGGGTGCCGTCGTCCTGCACCGCGAGCGTGCCGTCCAGGGTGTAGGTGATGGTGAAGGTCTGCTGGCCGGTGATGGGGGCGGTGAGGGGGATGTCCAGCCAGACAAAGCCGTCGGACTTGCGCACCGTGGCGTCGTAGCCGCGGCAGGCCGCGTCCCTGGCGTCCTGGGCCACGGGCAAGGACAGCTCGGAGAGGGATTCCTCCAGCTGCAGCACCACGGTGGTGGTGATCGAGCAGGTACCGTCCTCTGAGACCGCGCAGTCGGCGGTCAGCTCGGAGATGGATGAGGCGGCCGCCGCTGCGGTGCACAGTGCCAGCGCGGCCAGAAGGGATAGCAGGATCCGACGGAGCAAGTCGCTCCCTCCTTTTCGGCAAAATTCGTCCCCTTCAGCGTACCATAATCGGTCGAAAAAGGCAATGGAAATTGCCAAAACCGCCGGTCTACACCAGCGCGTGCAGCCCGCACCAGGCCACCGGCACCAGCAGCGCCGGCAGCATGTTGAGGGTCTTGCAGTCCTTGATGCCCAGAATGGAGATCCCGGAGCTGGCGATGAGAAAGCCGCCCACGATGGACACCTCTGTCATAAGCTCCGTGGTCACCAGGTCCGTCAGCGCCCCGGCAAACAGGTAGATGGCCCCCTGCCACAGAAACAGGACCGGCGCAGCCAGCGCCATGCCGATGCCGTAGGTGGAGGCCAGCACCATGGAGGTCACAAAGTCCAGGGTGGCATTGGTGAACAGGTAGGTGTTGTCGCCGTACAGGGCGCTCTGGATCGGGCCGAGAATGGACAGGGTGCCGATACAGAACAGCAGGATGCCCGTGGAGAGCCCCTGCCCCAGATTTCCGGAGGAAAACCGGGCCGTCAGCCGCTGAAAGCCGCCGTCCAAATCCAGCACCGTCCCCAAAAAGCTGCCCAGCGCCAGGCTCAGAATGAACAGCACCGGAAAGGCGCTGTTGGGCATGTTCTGCACCACTGCGTTGATGCCCAGCCCCGTGGCCGCCAGGCCCATGGCGTTGTAGAGCGCGCTGCGGTACTTCTCCTGAATCCCCCGGCGGAGCAGACTCCCCAACAGGCTGCCCGCCAG
>JAHZEE010000193.1 GCA_019421975.1 Clostridiales bacterium
CTGGATGCGGCCGGACTTGTCCTGCAGATCGCAGAAGCTGACCTTGCCCATGCCCCGCTTGGACATGAGCCGGCCTGCAATCCGGACCTGCTGGCCCTCTAAGGCGTCAAAATTCTCTTTGATGAAGGCGCTGTCGTGGGTTACATCAAACCTGGTGATGGTAAACGGATCCTTCCCCGCCTTCCGCAGCTCCTCCAGCTTCTCCCGGCGAATGCGCAGCTGATCGTTCAGATCCGGCTGCTGCGCCGTCTTCTCTTCTGCCATTTCTACTTCCCCCGCTCTTTTATCGTTCCACTGCGATCAGCTCGAACCGGATCATTCCCACCGGCGCTTCCACTTCCACCACATCGCCGGCCTTGTGGCCGATCACGGCGCGGCCAAACGGCGAGTCGTCAGAGATCCGGCCCTGTGCAGGATCCGCCTCCTGGGAGCCCACGATCTCATAGCGCTCCTCCTCGTCCAGCTCCAGGTCCTTCACTGTGATGGTGCAGCCCAGGCCCACTGTGTCAGAGGCGACCTCGCTGTCCGTGATGACAACGGCATGCGCCAGGATGTTTTCCACCTCGGCAATCCGGCCGTACAGCTTGGACTGCTCGTTTTTCGCCTCGTCATACTCCGAGTTCTCGGAGAGGTCGCCGAAGGACCGCGCCTCTTTAATGAGCTCCGCGACCTCCTTTTCCCGGACTGTTTTGAGCCAGTTCAGCTCTTTTTCCAGTTCGGCCAGGCGTTCTGCGGTGAGTTTGAATTCTTTTGCTGCCATATAGATCAATCCTTCCAATCATTACCTTGTCAAAAACAGGATTCCATTTATTATTGTAGAATGGTAGCCATTATAGATGATTTTCCATGGCCCGTCAAGTTATTTCCCATCTGTCAGCCGCGCGATGGCCGCCTGTAGCTGCGTGTCGTCCGCCTCGGAAAGTGCCCCCAGATACAGTGCGCTGTTGGCCTCGTCGCTGAGCACAACCCCCTCGTCCGGCGTGATTCCCACATTGGCCAGGCTCACGCCGCTCGGCGTAAAGTATTCCCCCGAGGAGATCGCAATGGCGGAGCCGTCCGAGAGCGGATAGGTGATCTGGAAATAGCCTTTCCCGACCGTCGGCTCTCCAACCACCTGGGCCGCCCCCAGCTCCTGCAGCGCAGCTGCAAAGAACTCCGCCGCCGAATAGCTGTCGGCATTGACGAGCACCGCCATCGGCAGGTCCACCGCATGGCCGTCCTCTGTATAGTCTGTCACAGTCTGGCCCGTATAGCTCTTGCTGGTAAATACAGGCTGCCCGTCCGGCAGCAGATAGTCCAGAATCTCCACCAGTTCGTCCTTCATACCGCCCGGATTGTTCCGCACATCGAACAGCAGCGACTTCACGCCTGCGTCCACCAGCGCGTCAATTGCCGCGATGGTCTGCTCCGCGCTGTTGAGATCAAAGTTGTCAATCGCAATATAGCCGACATCGCCGGCAAGCTGTTTGGACTCCACCACAATTTCCTGCACCTTTTCCCGTACCGGCGCGCAGGTGTAGGACTCCGTTCCGCGCAGCAGGGTCAGCTGGACCTCTGTTCCCGGCTCGCCGCGCACCTGCGCGACGGTCTGCTCCCGTCCCAGCTCCACCACAGGCTGGCCCTCAACGGCCGTGAGGATGTCGCCCGCCTGGATCCCGGCGGTCTGCGCCGGGCCGCCCGGGGTGACATCGACCACCAGCAGGCCCTGCTCCTCCATCTGCGTCTGAATGGTGATGCCGATTCCCACATAGGAGTTGGTCATCTGCGCCTCATAGGCGGCGTAGTCCTCGGCGCTGATATAGTAGCTCCACCGGTCGCCCAGGGAGGCAATCATGGCGGACACCGCAGCGTCCCCCATCTGTGTTTCATCATGCTCTCCCACAAACACCGTGTCGATGACCCCTGCCGCCTGCGCGACCTTTTGTGCGACAGGGTCCTGCTCATAGCTTCCCCCGATTCGGTTCATCACCAGGACCGTCGCTGCAACGGTAAACAGGATCAGAACAACCAGAGCCAAACCATGGAATAATTTTCTCATGCGATACACCTCACAGCATGGCAAAATCTGAAGGGAGTGCTCCCTTCAGATTTTGAATGGACAGTATCGTGTTTCTCTACACATAGGACATGGGGTTGACATTGGCCCCGTCGATGAGAATCTCAAAGTGCAGATGCGCGCCGGTCGCCCAGCCGGTCGAACCGACATAGCCAATCACCTCGCCCTGGGAGACGCTCTGGCCCGCAGAGACAATGTAATTGGTCATATGTGCATAGATGGAAGAGGAGCCGTCCCCATGGTTGATGGAGACATAGTACCCATTGGCATTGCTATAGGTCGCAGTGGTGACAGTGCCGCTCTTTGAGGCGTAAATCGGGGTTCCCGCAGAGGCCCCCAGATCCGCACCATAGTGCATGGCATAGTATCCGTAGATCGGGTGATACCGATACCCATATGGGCAGGTGACCGCCACCCTCGACGGCAGCGGATACAGGAACCCGGACGAGCCGCCGGACGAGGCCGAAGAGCCGGTGGTAGAGCTGGCCGCTGCCTTACGCGCTGCCTCTTCTTCTGCCAGCACACTCTCGTACTGCTCCAGTTTTGCTGCAATCTCCGCATCCAGTTCGCCGCTCTGATCCTTATACTGGGCATAGAGCAGACCAAGCTCATCGCTCTCTGCCGCCAGCTGGATCAAAAGGCTGTCCGCCTGCGCGCGCTGCTCATCCAGCTTCTCCTGCTGCTCGGCCAGGGTCTGCTTGACCGTCTCCAGATCCGCCTTTTCCGCCTCCAGATCTGCTCTTGCCTGGGCCACGGCCTCTGTGGCCGCCGCCATCTCCTTGAGCATATCCTGATCCGACTCAGCGATCTCATTGATCATATCAATGCGGTCGAGCAGGTCGGAAAAGTCGCTGGCGTTGAACAGGATCGACCAGTAGGATACCGTTCCGTTCTCCTCCATGGCCCGAATCCGCTCTTTGAACTGCTCGTTCATCTGGGTCTCAGCTTCCTCTGCCGCCTCCAGCTCCTTCTGCTTTTCGGCAATCAGCAGATTGTACTGCTGAATCTGGCTGTTGGTATTCTCCATCTCCAGGCGGGTGATCTCCATCTGCTGATCGATGGTCGACTTCTGTTCCACCGTGGTCTGGGTCTTGGAGGTATTTTGATCGATCTGGGACTGAAGATCATCTGCCTTGGCCTCAATCTCCGCCGCTTCGCTCTTCAAGGCATCCAGTTCTTTTTTCAGCTGATCCGAGGTGACAGCCGAGGCAGTCATCGAAAGCGCCCCCAGCAGCAGCGGCGCAA
>JAHZEE010000194.1 GCA_019421975.1 Clostridiales bacterium
CGGACGAGATGACGGTCCAGCGGGCGGTCCGGGACCTGCCGCCGCAGCCGGTGCAGCGCCATCGCAGGCGGTGGCTGACCGGAGCGGTCGCCGCGGTCCTGGTGATGGCTGTCTGTGCCGGCAGCCTGCTGCTGCCGGATACCTCGCCCACCGCGTCGGCCCTGGCGCTGGCGGAGGCGGCATATCCCCAGTGGGCGCCGTATCCCAACGAGAACGAGTATCTGCTGCCGGATGGCAGTCTCAGCGAGGAATTCGATGTGCAGTACGACGCCTGGTGGTCCCAGCGCCGTGCGGCCATGGAGGCCCGGCCCGATGAGGACTATCTCGCCGGGATGGCCCCCTTCACCACCCGGATGATGCAGGCGCTGCTGGGCGGCACGGAGAACCGGGTGTGCTCGCCTCTGAACCTCTACATCGCCCTGGCCATGCTGGCCGAGACCACGGAGGGCCAGAGCCGCCAGCAGGTCTTGGACCTGCTGGGCGTACAGGATGTGCAGACCCTGCGGGAGCAGACCAAGCGGGCCTGGGAGTCCATGTACAGAGACGACGGCGCAACGACGACGCTGCTTGCGAACTCGGTCTGGCTCAGTGAGGATATCCCCTACCGCCAGAGCCTGCTGGACACGCTGGCGCAGGACTACTATGCCTCCTCCTACGCGGGCGAGATGGGAAGCCGGGAGCTCAACGGAGCCATGCAGGACTGGATCAACGAACAGACCGGCGGCCTTCTGAAAGAGCAGGCGCAGGGCCTGGAGCTGGATCCCAACACGGTCATGGCCCTGGCATCCACCCTCTATTTCCGCGCCCGGTGGAACAGCGAGTTTGACCCGGCCCAGACCGAACAAGGCGCCTTTACCTGCTCTGACGGCAGCACGGTGGACTGCGAGTTCATGCACAAGCGCACCCCGTCGCTCACCTACTTCTATGGCGAGGGATACAGTGCAATCTCCCTGTCCTTTGACAACAGCGGATCCATGCTTCTGATGCTGCCCGACGAGGGGTGGACGACAGAGGAGCTGCTGCAGGATGCGGCGGCCTGCTCCATCCTGCGGGGAAGCCCGGACGAGACGGTCGGAACCGCGAGCCCCATCGTCAACCTGTCTATGCCCAAGTTCGATGTGGCGAGCGACCTGGAACTCTCTGAAACCCTTCAGAAGCTTGGCATCACCGAGGTGTTTGGCCCTGATGCCGACTTCTCGCCCATCCTGGAGGATGCAGAGGGACTCTCCCTCTCCCAGGTGAACCACGCCGCCCGCGTGGTGGTGGACGAGGAGGGCTGCGAGGCCGCCGCCTATACCATGATGGCGACATCCGGCAGCGCCGCGCCGCCGGACGAGGAGGTGGACTTCACACTGGACCGGCCGTTCCTGTTTTCCATCACGGGCCTTGAAAACCTGCCCCTGTTTGTGGGAACCGTCCAGAACCCGGTGGCCTGAGATGAAAAAGGACCGCCCCACTCAAGTGGGGCGGTCCTTGCGTTACCAGACCAGGGTGGCGAAGTAGTCGTCCACCGTCTCAGCCCGGCGGATGAGCCGTGTGGTGCCGTCAGACTGCAGCAGAACCTCCGCTGAGCGCAGGCGGCCGTTGTAGTTGTAGCCCATAGAGAATCCGTGCGCGCCGGTGTCGTGGATGACAAGCAGGTCTCCGATGTCGATTTTGGGAAGCATCCGGTCCACGGCGAACTTGTCGTTGTTTTCACACAGCGAGCCCACCACATCGTATTTGTGGTCGCAGGGCTCGTTTTCTTTGCCCAACACCGTGATGTGATGGTAGGCGCCGTACATGGCCGGCCGCATGAGGTTGGCCGCGCAGGCGTCCACGCCGATGTAGTCCTTGTAGGTGTGCTTCTCGTGGATCACGCGGGTGACGAGATGGCCGTAGGGGGCCAGCATGAACCGGCCCAGCTCTGTGTAGATGGCCACATCGCCCATACCAGCCGGCACCAGAATCTCATTGTAGGCCCTCCGCACGCCCTCGCCGATGGCGGCGATGTCATTGGCCGGCTGATCCGGCCGGTAGGGCACGCCGATGCCGCCGGAGAGATTGATGAAGGTGATGTGCGCGCCGGTCTCCTGCTTGAGCTCCACCGCCACCTGGAACAGAATCGCGGCCAGGGCCGGATAATAGTCGTTGGAGAGGGTGTTGGAGGCGAGGAAGGCGTGGATGCCAAACTGCTTGGCGCCCTTCTGCAGCAGAATTTTGTAGGCCTCTGTCATCTGCGCCCGGGTCATGCCGTATTTGGCGTCCCCGGGGTTGTCCATGACCTGAAAGCCCTCCTTGCTCTGCCCCAGGGTGAAGGTGCCGCCGGGGTTGTAGCGGCAGCAGATGGTCTCCGGGATGTGGCCGATGGCCTTCTCCAAAAACGGGATGTGGGTGATGTCGTCCAGATTGATGATAGCGCCCAGCTGGTCGGCCAGCACGAACTCCTCGGCAGGCGTCTCGTTGGAGGAGAACATGATATTGCGGCCCGAAAGCCCGCAGCGGTCCGCCATCATCAGCTCTGCCAAGCTCGAACAGTCGGCGCCGCAGCGCTCCTCCTTCAGAATGTTCAAAATTGCAGGGGTCGGCGTGGCCTTGACCGCGAAGTACTCCCGAAAGCCGGGGTTCCAGGAAAAGGCCTGATTGAGCGCCCGGGCATTTTCGCGGATGCCGCGCTCGTCGTAGAGGTGAAACGGGGTGGGGTACAGGGCCGCAATGGCCTCGCCCTGCGCCTTGGTGATAAAGGGTGTTTTCATGGCATATTCCTATCCTGCTGTGAAGCAATTGGTGTCGTGTTTTTACATATACATGATAATATTTTATTTTACGAAATCTGCCGAAACAAGTCAAGCGCTTCTTCATAGAAATTGGCTGATGAAGGGCCACCTCTCCTCAAGGGGAGGCTTGCGGGGGCGCTCCGCAGCCGGGAAGGCTCCCCTTGAGGGGAGCTGGCCGCGTAGCGGACTGAGAGGTGTTCGGGAAGTATCAAAATAGGAAAGGAGCCTCTGCCAGACGCAGAAGCTCCTTTTTATCTAAATTCTACTTCGAGGGAATTTGCATGAATCATATAGACCGGCTTCCCGGTTGCTCTGGCATACCACACCGTCTGCCCGGTTCCGCTTGGTTCTCCATTCCACACTGCCAGTACAACATCCGCGCAGTCCACCATATACTGGTTCCGCTTCTTCATGCAGTCCCGCGTATACTGCCGCTGTAACATTGTCTCTTTATCGCACTTGGAAGCAATGGAGAAGTACCGCTCTCTCAGTGCCGCGGGCCAACGCA
>JAHZEE010000195.1 GCA_019421975.1 Clostridiales bacterium
GGCCGCTGCCTCTACGAGAAAATATTTTGGCGTCTTAGCCATCCTGTTCACCTCTGCAATTTGTCCTTGGCACAAACGCATTTGTACTTCTGGAGGAGTATATGCTACCACACTTTTTCTCAAAAAGCAAGGTGGATTCCAGGCACAATCTGGCCAAACTCCGCGCACAATTTCTACTATTTTTGTGCATGTTTTTCCAAACGCCGCCACACTTTGAAAAGAGGTCTGTATGAACCGTGCCCGCTTTCAAAAATATCTGCTGACCGGGCTTGCCGTACTGGTGGGCGCCGTGCTGTTTGTGCGCTTTCTGCTGCCGGTTCTGCTGCCGTTCGGCATTGGCCTGCTGCTGGCGCTGGCGGCGGAGCCGGCCATCCGGTTTCTCATGCGCAGGGCGGGCTTTCGCCGCGGCATTGCGGCGGGGCTGTGCATTCTGACGCTCTATGTGCTGCTGGGGCTTCTGCTGTGGATGCTGCTGCGGCGCGGACTGTATGAGCTGGGCACCCTCTCCGGGGCGCTGCCGGAGCTTCTGTCGTCGCTCGGCGCGGTGACAGAGCGGCTGCAGGCCTGGCTCGACCGGATGGTCTCTCAGGTGCCGGACGGTCTGGGCCGGCTGCTGCAGACAGGCATCGACCAGTTTTTCCAGGGCGGACAGGCGCTTTTCTCCCGGATCTGTGAGCAGGCGCTCAAAATTGTCACCGCCGCGGTCTCAAAGGTGCCCAACGCCTTTTTGTTCCTGGTGACGGCCATTCTCTCCAGCTTTATGTTTGCCGCAGAGCTTCCGTCGCTGCGCACCTTTGTCAAAAGCGCGGTTCCCCACCGCTGGCTGGGCCATGTCACCGCCTGCGTCCGGGTGATCCGGCAGGCGTTCGGCAGCTGGTGCATCGCCCAGCTCAAGCTCATGGGCGTCACCTTTGTACTGCTCACCATTGGCCTGTTCCTTTTGCGCTTCCAGTATGCCCTGCTGCTTGGCACGCTGATCGCCCTCATCGATGCGCTCCCCATCTTCGGCACCGGCACTGTGCTCATCCCCTGGGGGGTGTTTCAGTTTTTGGAGGGGGATCTGCGCTGCGGCATCGGCCTGCTGGTCCTCTACGGCGTGGCGGCGCTGACCCGCACCGCGCTGGAGCCGCGGCTGATCGGCAAGCAGATCGGCCTGAGCCCCCTGCTCACGCTGCTGGCCCTGTACATGGGCTACCAGTTCTGCGGCATCTGGGGCATGATCCTGTTTCCCATCGGCGCCATGCTGCTCAGCCAGCTCTGGGATTACCGCCAGCGCGCCAAGTGAGGGCGCATTGCAAATTCTGCCGCGGTGCGGTACAATAGGCCCCATCAGAGGGGGAAATGCCATGATTCTGCACTGCACCGCATCGCGCAGCTGTCTGCTGCGCTCCATCTTGCGCCAGGAGCTGGCGCTCTCATCCGGCCTTGTCAAGCGGCTCAAATACGAGGGAGCATTCCAGGTCAATGGCGCAGTGGTCCGCACCAATCACCCCATCGTCCCAGGCGATGTGGTGACCGTCACGCTTCAAGACGCGGCGCCGGACTATCCGGCAGAGGACGGCCCCATCTGCATTCTGTATGAGGACGAGGCTATTTTGGCCGTGGATAAGCCGTCTGGACTCATCATTCACCCCTCTGCCGCCCGCAACACCGGGACCCTGGCCAACCGGGTTTTGGGATACTATCAAAAGACGGGCCAGCACTGTGCCTTTCACCCGCTCACGCGCCTCGACCGCGACACCTTTGGCGTGGTGCTGCTGGCCAAGAACGCGCACATCCACGCCAGGCTGTCTCAGGCGCTTCAGCAGGGCGCAGTGGAAAAGACCTATCGCGCCGCCGTCCTTGGCGCGCCGCCCCACCCAGCTGGGGTGATCGACGCACCCATCGTCCGGCCGGATCCCACGAAAATGCGGCGGGCCATCGGAGCAGGCGGCCAGCCGGCGCGCACGGAATACGCGGTACTGGATCGGCGCGGCTGCGAGAGCCTGCTGCAGCTGCAGCCCCGCACCGGGCGGACGCATCAGCTCCGGCTGCACTGCCTCTATTCCGGTTTTCCCATTCTGGGCGATCCCCAATACTATTCAGAATCTTCCCTTGCCTACAGCCAGGCCCAGAGCCTCTCAACACAGCTGCTGTGCGCCTGCCGTCTCCGCTTTTCCCATCCGCTCACAGGCGCGCCCATGCAGATCGAATCCCATCAGGTCGGACTTTTGTGGGAGGATCGCCAATAATAGCCAAAAAAACCGTCGATTTTTGTTCTGAATTCGGCTTCTGTTTTTGTTTTTCCTGTTGCACCATGGGAAAGAATGGTGTACAATTCTCTTGATTTAATTCTTTATGGAGGGAATTCTGAATGTTTGACAAACTGATTGAGCAACTGAAGGCGAATCCCAAATCCATCGTGTTCACCGAGGGCAACGATCCCCGGATTCTGGAGGCCTCCAGCCGCCTGAATACCGGTAACTTTCTGGCCCCGATTCTGATCGGCAATGTGGAGGAGGTACAGGCTGTCGCCAAAGAGCACGGCTTTAACATCGAGGGCATCCGCATCGTCGATCCCAACAACTATGAGGATCTGGACAAGATGGCCGACAAGATGGTGGAGCTCCGCAAGGGCAAGATGACCAAGGAGGAGTGCACGGCAACGCTGAAACGCGGCAACTACTTCGGCACCATGCTGGTCCAGATGGGCATTGCCGACTCCCTGCTGGGCGGCGCCACATACTCCACCGCCGACACCGTCCGGCCGGCCCTGCAGCTGATCAAGACAAAGCCCGGCAACAAGATTGTCTCCTCCTGCTTTATTCTGACCCGTCCGGCCGCATTTGGCGGCAGCGACATGATCGCCATGGGTGACTGCGCCATCAACATTGATCCCAATGAGGATGAGCTGGTTGAGATCGGCTCCGAGGTTGCCAAGTGCGCCGAGGCGTTCGGCATTGAGCCGCGGATCGCCTACCTGAGCTACTCCACCAAGGGCTCCGGCACGGGCGAGAGTGTCGACATGATGCGCAACGCTGCAAAGCGGCTGAAGGAGCAGGAGCCGGAGCGGAAGGTCAGCGACGGCGAACTGCAGTTTGACGCCGCAGTCTCCCCGGTCGTCGCCAAGACCAAGCATATCACCGGTGATGTGGGCGGCAATGCCAACACCTTTATCTTCCCCAACATCAATGCCGGCAACATCGGCTATAAGATTGCCCAGCGTCTGGGCGGCTTCGAGGCCTACG
>JAHZEE010000196.1 GCA_019421975.1 Clostridiales bacterium
TGCGCGCCCAGGCCGACCGCCGGCGCTACCAGGAGGATATGAAGCGGACCCTGGAGCGCCAGGAAAATCTGGATCTCAAGCAGGCTATGGTGGTAAAGATCCACACGGCGCACGGGGCCGTGTCCGCGGTGGAGACACAGCTGGGCGCCGTCTATCCGGTCCGGGCGGCCATCATCGCCTCCGGCACCTATCTGGACAGCCGCGTCATCACCGGCGCGTGCGTCTATTCCTCCGGCCCCGACGGCATGCACGCGGCGCTGGGCCTGTCCGAGAGCCTGCGGTCGCTGGGGCTGGAGCTGCTGCGCTTCAAAACCGGCACGCCGCCGCGCCTCAACGGCCGCAGCCTCGACTTCTCCAGGATGGAGGTGCAGCCGGGCGACGCGGAGCCGGTGCCGTTCAGCTTTTCCACCGTCCATCCGCCCGAAAACCGGGCCGTGTGCTACCTCACCTATACCAACGCGCGCACCCACGAGATCATTCGGCAGAATCTGCACCGCAGTCCCCTGTACTCCGGCGTCATTGAGGGCATCGGACCCCGCTACTGTCCGTCCATCGAGGACAAGGTGGTGCGGTTTGCCGAAAAGCAGCGGCACCAGCTGTTTGCCGAGCCGTGCGGGCTCGGCACCGACGAGTGGTATCTGCAGGGCTTCTCGTCCTCCATGCCGGAGGATGTGCAGCTTGAGATGCTGCACACCATTGCGGGCCTGGAGCACGCTGAGATGATGCGCCCGGCCTACGCCATCGAATACGACTGCCTCGACCCCACGCAGCTGCTGCCCACCCTGGAGTGCAAGACGGTGCCGGGGCTCTACGGCGCGGGCCAGTTCAACGGCTCGTCCGGCTACGAGGAGGCCGCGGCGCAGGGATTTGTGGCGGGCGGCAACGCGGCACTGAAGCTTCTCGGCCGCGAACCCATGATCCTGCGCCGGTCGGACGCCTACATCGGCACGCTCATCGACGATCTGGTGACCAAGGGCACCAACGAGCCCTACCGGATGATGACCTCCCGGACCGAGTACCGGCTGCTGCTGCGGCAGGACAACGCCGACGAGCGGCTGACAGAGATCGGCCACCGCATTGGCCTCGTCTCAGACGCGCGCGCGCAGGCGGTCCAGGAGAAATACGACGCCGTCCACCGGGAGATGGACCGGCTGGAGCACACGGGCGTGGCGAAGAGCCCGGCGCTCGACGAGATGCTCACGCAGGCGGGGGCGGATCCGGTCTCCGGCTCTGCCCGGCTCAGCGATCTGCTGCGCCGGCCGCGGGTCAGCTATGCGCTGCTCGCGCCCTTTGATCCGGACCGTCCGGCCCTGCCCCGCGCGGTGACGGAGGCGGTGGAGATCCGGCTCAAGTACGAGGGCTATCTGCGCCGGGAGCAGAAGCAGGTGGAGGAGTTCGGCAAGGCCGAAAACCGCCTGCTGCCGCCCGATCTGGACTATGCCTCCATCACAGGGCTGCGCCTGGAGGCCAGGCAGAAGCTGGGCAGGGTGCGGCCCATCTCCGTGGGCCAGGCCTCCCGCATCTCCGGCGTCAGCCCCGCCGATGTGGCGGTATTGCTCATCTATCTGCAGCAGAAGGGGCTCTGATACCTCTCCGCCGCCTCCGGCGGCACCTCCCCTCAAGGGGAGGCTTGTGGGGGTGCTCCGTAGCCTTGCGGGGAGCTGCCGGCAAAGCCGGCTGCGAGGTGCGGCCCCAGTTTCCAGGAATCGAGGGATTTTATGTATTTTGACACCCATGCACACTACGACGACGACCGGTTTCAGGCCGACCGGGAGGAGGTCCTGGCGGACCTCAAAAACGCGGGCGTGACGCTGGCCATGGACATCGGCTGCGACATGACGACCTCCCTGAAGGCCGTGCAGATCGCCGAGGCCCACCCCTTCGTCTACGCCGCCGTGGGGACACATCCCCACGAGGCGCAGCACATGAAGCCGGGCGATCTGGAGCTCTACCGGGCCATGTGCCTGCGTCCGAAGGTGCGGGCCATCGGCGAGATCGGCCTGGACTACTACTACGACAACTCTCCCCGCGAGATGCAGCGGGAATGGTTTGAAAAGCAGATGCAGCTTGCCAAAGAGGTGGGCAAGCCCGTGGTGATCCACTCCCGCGACGCCTGCGAGGACACCATGCAGATCGTGCGGAAGTACGCCCGCGAGGTGCCGGGCGTGTTCCACTGCTTCTCCTACTCGCTGGAGACGGCCAAGGAGCTCATCCAACTGGGGTGGTATCTGAGCTTCACCGGCGCGATCACCTTTAAAAACGCTCGGAAGGCGGTACAGGTGGTGGAGTGGGCGCCGCTGAGCCGCATCTTCATTGAGACCGACTCGCCCTACCTCACCCCGGAACCCCACCGGGGCGAACGCAACGACAGCCGGTTTGTGCCCCTGGTGGCGCGGAAGATCGCTGAGATCAAGGGCCTGGGCGTGGAGGAGGTGGCGAAGGCCACCATGGAGAACGGAAAAAAATTCTTTGGAATCGAGTGACAGGGTATGACAATCACCTATGGCTATGGGAAAAATCTGTATGTGAACACCACCAATCGGTGCACCTGCGCGTGCGAGTTCTGCATCCGCACCACCGGCGACGGCGTGGGCACGGCCTCCAGCCTCTGGCTGGACCGGGAGCCCACCCGGGAGGAAATTTTGGCGGACATCCAAAAGCAGGATTTGAGCCGGTATGCCGAGCTGGTTTTCTGCGGCTACGGAGAGCCCACCTTTCGCTGGGACGACATCGCCTGGGTCTGCGACCAGCTCCGCGCTGCCGGTCCGGTACCCCCCATCCGCATGGACACCAACGGCCACGGCAATGTGATCTGCGGCCGGGACATCACGCCGGAGCTCAGGGGGCGGATCGATGTGGTCTCCATCTCCCTCAACTGGTCGGATCAGGCGGGGTATGACAAAATTGTCCACCCGGCCTTTCCCCAGGCGTTCCAGGCCATGCAGGACTTCACCCGCCGGGCGGTGGCCGCAGGGGTGCAGGTGGTCATGACTGTGGTGGACTGCATGGAGGAAGCGGAGATTGCGCGCTGCCGCAAGCTCTGCCAGAGCCTGGGCGCCACCTTCCGCGTCCGGGTGTATTCCACGGATTGGCAGTGAGGCAGATCTGGCGGGGACCACCTCTCCGACACGGCTGTGCCGTGCCACCTCCCCTCAAAGGGA
>JAHZEE010000197.1 GCA_019421975.1 Clostridiales bacterium
CATCTGGGGGGCGGCCTGTGCGTCGTCTGGCGGATGGACGACAACTCGGAGCAGATCTATTCCCAGAACTACGCCTGCGACGCGTGCGGCATCTCCATGCCGGAGCTCTCGCCGCGGATGTTCTCGTTCAACAATCCCTACGGCGCGTGCCCGGAGTGCACGGGCCTGGGCTTTCAGCTCAAGGCCGACCCGGAGATCATCATCCCCGATCCCAGCCTGTCCATTCTGGAGGGCGGCATCCAGGCCTCCGGCTGGGCCGGTGTCAAGGGCGACTCCATCTCCCGGATGTACTTTGAGGCCCTGGGCAAGCGCTATGGCTTCCGGCTCAACACCCCCATCCGGGATCTGAGCCAGGAGGCGCTGCACGCCGTGCTCTACGGCACGGGCACAGAAAAGCTCAAGCTCTACTACGACCGGGGCAACGGCCGCGGCACGCTGGAGCAGCCCTTCGAGGGCGTGCTGCCCAACATTGAGCGCCGCTTCCACGAGACCCAGTCCGACGCCATGCGCAAGGAGCTGGAGGAGAGCATGGCCACAGTGCCCTGTCCCCACTGCCACGGCGACCGCCTGGGCGATCTGGTGCTGGGCGTCACCGTGGGCGGCCTCAACATCATGCAGTTCTGCCGCATGTCCGTCACAGACGAGCTGGACTTCATCAACGACCTCCAGCTCACCGGCAAGGACGCCATGATCGCCGACCAGATTCTCAAGGAGATCCGCGCGCGGCTGGGCTTTCTGCAGTCGGTGGGCCTGCGCTATCTGACCCTGAGCCGCGCGGCATCCACGCTCTCCGGCGGCGAGAGCCAGCGCATCCGCCTGGCCACGCAGATCGGCTCGAGCCTCATGGGCGTGCTCTATATTCTCGACGAGCCGTCCATCGGCCTGCACCAGCGGGACAACGACAAGCTGCTCGCCACCCTCAAGAAGCTGCGGGATCTGGGCAACACCCTCATCGTGGTCGAGCACGACGAGGACACCATGCGCGCGGCGGACTATCTGGTGGATGTGGGCCCCGGCGCGGGCGTACACGGCGGCGAGATCGTGGCCCACGGCTCGCTGGAGGACCTCATGGCCGCGCCGCGGTCCATCACAGGCCAGTACCTGTCCGGCAAAAAGAAGATTCCCGTCCCGGCCTTGCGGCGGCCCGGCAGCGGAAAGACGCTGCGCTTCTGCGACTGCTGCGAAAACAATCTGCAGCATGTGGACGCGGAGATCCCCCTGGGCACCTTCACCTGCGTCACGGGCGTCTCCGGCTCGGGAAAGTCCAGCCTGGTGGTGGAGATCATCGAGAAGGAGCTCTCGGCCAGGCTCAACCGGGCCAAGGTGCGGCCGGGCAAATTTGGCCATGTGGAGGGCCTGGAGCATCTGGACAAGGTCATCAGCATCGACCAAAGCCCCATCGGCCGCACGCCCCGCTCCAACCCCGCCACCTACACGGGCCTGTTCAACGACATCCGCGACCTGTTCGCCGCGACGAACGACGCCAAGCTGCGCGGCTACGGCCCCGGCCGGTTCTCCTTCAATGTCAAGGGCGGCCGCTGTGAGGCCTGCTCCGGCGACGGCCTGGTGAAAATCGAGATGCACTTTCTGCCTGACATCTATGTGCCCTGTGAAATCTGCAAGGGCAAGCGCTACAACCGCGAGACGCTGGAGGTGCGCTACAAGGGCAAGAACATCGCCGATGTGCTGGACATGACGGCGGAGGAGGCCCTGGAATTCTTCGACAACCTGCCCAAGATCCGCCGCAAGGTGGAGACGCTGGTACAGGTGGGCCTGGGCTATATCCGGCTCGGCCAGTCGTCCACGACCCTCTCCGGCGGCGAGGCCCAGCGGGTCAAGCTGGCCACGGAGCTGGCCAAGCGCTCCACGGGCCGGACCATGTACATTCTGGACGAGCCCACCACAGGGCTGCATGTGGCCGATGTGCATAAGCTCATTGAGGTTCTCCAGCTTCTGGTGGAGGACGGAAACACCGTGCTCGTCATCGAGCACAACCTGGATGTCATCAAGACGGCGGACCACCTCATCGACCTGGGGCCGGAGGGCGGAAGCGGCGGCGGCCAGATCATCACCACCGGCACGCCGGAGCAGGTGGCCGCCAATCCCGTGAGCTTTACGGGCCAATATCTCAAGCGCCTGCTGTAGGCGCTGAAAGGAGCCACCCCATGGAGGACGCAACGCTGCATACCGGTCACCGCGCCAGATTGAAGGCCCAGTTTCTGCAGGCGGGGCTTGACGCGTTTACCGACATCCAAGTGCTGGAGCTGCTGCTCTTCTACGCCAACCCCAGACAGGATACGAATCCCATCGCCCACCGGCTTCTGAACCAGTTCGGCACCCTCTCGGCCGTGCTCGACGCGCCGGTGGAGCTGCTGGAGTCGGTCAAGGGCGTGGGCGAGAACGCCGCACTGCTGCTGCATCTGATTCCATGTGTCTGCCGCCGGTATCTCATCGACCGGGCCTCCTATGAGCAGATCCTGGACTCCACGGAGAAGGCGGGCGCCTTTCTCGTGCCGTATTTCTTCGGCGCCCGGGACGAGATGGTCTATCTGCTGTGCCTGGACGCCAAGTGCAAGGTGCTCGACTGCCGCATGCTCTCAGTGGGCGGCGTCAACACGGCGGCCGTCTCTGTCCGCAAGATCGTGGAGGCCGCCTTGGCCTGCAACGCCACCAGCGTGGTGCTGGCCCACAACCATACCTCCGGCATCGCGCTGCCCAGTAAAGAGGATGAGGCCACCACGCGGCAGATCCGCACGGCCCTCGATGCGGTGGGGATTCTGCTGGTCGACCACATCATCGTGGCCGACGACGACTTTGTCTCCATGGCCGACAGCGGATTCTTCCGCACCTGAGGGGGGAAACAGGATGGAATTCAAAATTCACTCGGAGTACCGGCCCGCGGGCGACCAGCCCCAGGCCATTGCAAAGCTGGCACAGGGCATTGAAAACGGCCTGTCGGAGCAGACGCTGCTGGGCGTCACCGGCTCCGTCAAGACCTTCACCATGGCCTCGGTCCTTGACAAGGTCCAAACGCCCACCCTGGTGCTGGCCCACAACAAGACCCTGGCCGCCCAGCTCTGCTCGGAGTTCCGCGAGTTCTTCCCGGACAACGCTGTGGAGTACTTCATCTCCTACTACGACTACTA
>JAHZEE010000198.1 GCA_019421975.1 Clostridiales bacterium
GAAGAGCTTGCTGGACACGCCGCCGCCAAAGACCGCGTTGAGCAGCAGCAGGGCCGGGTAGCGCGCGTCCTGCAGTGTGATCGGCGTGCGCAGGCCCAGGCACAGCTTGCCCTGGGTGATGTCCATCTGTTCTTCCAGGGTGCGCACGGCGGCAGGCGCCGGATGCAGGACGGTCTCCGCCTGCACCAGATTCTGCCGCGGCAGGGTCTGAAGCGCCTCGCGCAGCAGCTCCGCCACCGTGTCCGCCGTCGCCTGGCCCATGTAAAACAGCTCAATCTGGGAGGTGGCCAGCACCTTCTGATAGTGCTCATACAGACTCTGCGGCGTGATCTGCTCCACCCGCTCCACATCGCCCAGCCGGTCTGTCCCATAGGCCTCATGGGCAAACATGGTCTCCAGCAGCCGCTTGGACGCCTAGGTCCGCTTGTCGTTGATCCGTGAGGCGATGGTGTTGACCAGGTTGAGCCGCTCCCCTTCGACAAATTCCCGCCGGAACGCCCCCTGCTCCAGAACCGGATGCAGCAGAAGCTGGCCCAAAAAAGCGATCATCCGGCGGAGCACCGGCGTGCCGTCCGGCGCCAGGGCATCCTGGAGGAAATCCGCGTAGAACCCCAGCGTCTGCACCTCTCCCTTTTTCCGGATCAGGCTTCCCACCCCCGCGCCATAGCACAGGTCCAAAAACTTAGAAATCTCCGCCATGTCCCGGTACTCCCGGGTGCCGCGCAGCAGCACGCTGGGCAGCAGCGCATTGCAGGAGGCCTCCTCCGGGCACAGCGGGCGCAGCAGCGAGACACTCAGGCATGCGGTCTTAAATTGATCGGTCTGCACCGCGTGCAGGCGCACGCCGGGCAGAATCTTTCGCATTTCCAATTGCGTTCTCCTTCCAGACGGCGTGCCGTCCATTTTGTGGTATTATACTACATCCGGCCCAAAAGCGATAGTCTCAATCTTCCATTTCCTGCCGGCGAAAAATAATTTCTTGTCATTTCCGCCGCTTTCCTGTAAACTATATTTTATATCGTATAACAGGAGGCGGAACAGATGCAGTGGTTGGAAGTCACCATTAAAACCACATCCGCGGGAATGGAGCAGACCGCCGCATATCTGACGGCGCTCGGATATGACAGCTTTATTATGGACGATCAGCAGGAGTTTCATGAGTTTTTGGAGCAAAATCGCCAGTACTGGGATTATGTGGACGAGACATTGGAGCAGCAGATGCAGGGGCTCTCCCAGATCCGGCTGTATCTGGAGGACAGGCCCGGCGTGCAGGAGGAGCTGGCGCTGCTGCGCGCGCATCTGGACCAGTTCCGCACGCAGCACCCCGCGCTGCCGCTCGGCACCCTGGAGCTGCAGACCTCCTCGATGCAGAATGAGGACTGGGAGAACAATTGGAAGCAGTACTACCAGCCCATTCCCATCGGCCAGCGCCTGATTGTGCTGCCCCAGTGGATGGCGGAGCAGACGCAGACCGACCGGATTCCGGTGATTCTGGACCCCGGCATGATCTTCGGAACCGGCGCGCACGCCTCGACCCAGATGTGTCTGGCCGCGCTGGAGCAGCTGGTGCAGCCCGGCGATTCTGTGCTCGACCTGGGGAGCGGCAGCGGAATTTTGTCCATTGCAGCGCTGCGTCTGGGCGCCGGATGCGCCATCGGCGTGGACATCGACCCCAAGGCGGAGGACATTGCCCGGGAAAACGCCGCCATGAACGGTCTGGACGCCTCGGTCTTTACCGCGCAGACCGGCGACATTCTCTCCGATCCCGACCTTGTCGCGCACCTGGCGGCCCGGCAGTATCAGCTGGTGCTGGCCAATATTGTGGCAGATGTGATTCTCCCGCTCTCATCGGTGGTTCCGCGGCTCCTGGCGCCCAACGGTGCCTTTTTGTGCTCCGGCATTTTGGAGACCCGTCTGGCCGAGGTCGAGGCCGCGCTGTCGGATGCCGGCCTGGAGATCACCGGCCGGCAGTCGCGTCAGGACTGGTGCTGCCTCACCGCCAGGCGCCGGACCCACGGCTGACAGGAGGCGTTCTTTTGCGCATTTTTACCTATCGAAACAAGAGCCGGTTTAAAAAGGCCGCCATCATTGCCGCCATCTGTCTGGCGGCGGTGGTCATCGGACTGATCTGCTGGATGCAGTATCTGCAGCGGTATCTGGTCTACACCGAGCAGGGCGTCTACCTGCAGCTTCCCGGCCAGGCGCCGACCGCCACGCAGGCGGACAACACCGTCTCCGGGGAATATGTCACAGGCGATCCTGTGGCGCCGCCCTCAATCCCGGTCTCCGGCGGGGCGGAAAAGACCCTCTCCAAGCTCTCCGGCTTCTATGTCTCCTACGAGATGCTCCAGAACATGGAGCAGGTGACGCAGGCGGTCGAGGCGCTCGACGACGGCAGCGCCGTGATGCTGGATCTCAAGAGCATCTACGGCAGCTACTACTATGCCAGCAGCCTGGAGGGGGCGGCCTCCCCCGACGGCTGGGACGCCCAGGCGGTGGAGGAGCTGATCACCCAGCTGCGCCGCAAAAACTGCTATCTGATCGCCAGAGTGCCCGCCCTGAGCGACAACGCCTTTGCGCTGGCGCACCAGTCTGAGGGCCTCCCCCTCTCCAACGGCGCGCTCTGGATGGATCTGGAGGGCTCCTACTGGCTGAATCCGTCCAGCGAGACGGTGCAGGCCCATCTGCAGGCGCTGTGCTCTGAGCTCCAGAGCAAGGGCTTTCGGGAGATCGTGCTTTACAACTTCTATGTTCCCCAGAGCGACAATATCGCATGGGCTGACACCCTCTCCCGCCGGGAGGCCGCCACAGCCGCCGCGCAGGCGCTGCTGGACTATTTTGACAGCTACTCCCTTGTGATCTCCTTTGATCTCTCCGGCTGCCTTGACACCTATCCGCTGGTCACAGAGGACACCCGCCGCTATCTGTTCTCCGATGACGGCGGCGCCGTCGCCGCCTCTGCAGCCACCTATGCCGCCGATCTGGCGTCTGCCGAGACGCAGCTGGTGTTCTGCACCGACTCCCGCGACACCCGGTTTGAGGCCTACGGCCTGCTGCGGCCGCTATTGGAGCTACAGACAGAAAGCTGACACCCAATGGGTGTCAGCTTTTTTTCGCAACAGACAGGCCG
>JAHZEE010000199.1 GCA_019421975.1 Clostridiales bacterium
AGGCGCTGCTCGACAGCATTCGCGCCGAAGGCAGAGAGCGGAAACAGACCCGAAAAAAACGCCGTGCGGAAGGCGCCACGGTGTTTGGCGAAAAGCCGCGCTCACTCATTCGCCTGCTGCGGGCCTTTCCCTCACTCCGGATCCCGCAGCATCAGGAGATTCTGGATTTTCTCCGTGATATTCCAATGCGAATCAATGCCCAGCCTCCACAGGAGGAACCTCCGGCTGAGGATTCCCCCGCGGACGAGCTCCCACCAACTTCGCCACCCTAACCTGATACCGCAAATGGAAGCACCGGTTGTGCCAGCGCCTCCATTTGCGGTATCTTTTTTCCTCTGTTTCAAAATTCAATTTCTCTTTTCGTTACAAAAAGTTTACAATAAATACAAAATAATTATTCCTCTCAAACAGTTATACACAAATCCACAGAGTTGTGCACATCCCGGAATCCCTTCTATTTTCTATTCTTTCATCAAAAACACCGTTTTTTTCCAGCCCCACCAAATGAAGTTCTTTACTTGATGACAGTGCAATATTGATTTACATAACACTTTATCAATGGTTTTTTACTAGGAATTTTCTTCTGCATTTTCTCTGATAAACGCATTCACCCCCACGGCAATTTAAACTGCCGTGGGGGTGGGTGCGTCGACGGGCCGTGTCGCATAGCCGTTGAGCCGCTGGTCCGCGATATGGCCTGCCAGAAATTCATAATAGCCCTGTGCGCCAATCATGGCGCCGTTGTCGCCGCACAGGTGCAGCGGCGGGGCATACAGCGCCACGCCGCGCCGCGCCGTCTCCCGCTCCAGGTCCGCCCGGATTCTGGAGTTGGCCGCCACGCCGCCAGCCACTGCCAGCTTACGGTACCCCGTCATCTCCAGCGCCAGCATCGCGCGCGGCACCAGGGTGTCGCTGACCGCCTGGGAAAAGCCGGCACACAGATCCGCAATTTCAATCTGTTCTCCTTTTTGCCGGGCATTGTGGATCACATTGAGCGCCGCTGTCTTAAGGCCGGAAAAGGACATGTCCAGCGGGCGCCCTGTCACCTGGGCGCGCGGCATGGGATAGCGCGCTGCATTGCCCTGCTTTGCCGCCAGATCCAGCGCCTTTCCGCCCGGGTAGGGCATCCCCAGCACCCGTGCCACCTTGTCAAAGCACTCTCCCGCCGCGTCGTCGCGGGTCGTGCCCAAAATCTGCATCTCCGTATAGCCCTTTACATCCACCAAAAGCGTATGTCCGCCCGAGACCACCAGGCACAGAAACGGCGGCTCCAGCTCCGGAAAGGCCAGATAATTGGCCGCAATGTGCCCGCGGATGTGGTGGACCGGAATCAGCGGGACGCCGAGCGCCAGCGCCGCTGCCTTGGCAAAATTGACGCCGACCAGCACTGCGCCAATCAGCCCAGGCGCATAGGTGACGGCGACCGCGTCGATGTCCTGACGGGCGATCCCCGCCTGCTCCAGCGCCTGGTCTGCCAAACCATAGATGGCCTCGATATGCTTTCGGGAGGCGATTTCCGGCACCACGCCGCCGTAGAGCCTGTGCATCTCGATCTGGGACGCAATGCAGTCTGCACGCAGACGCCGGCCGTCCTCCACCACGCTGACTGCTGTCTCGTCGCAGGACGATTCCACTGCCAAAATAATCAAAACGCCAACTCCTTCCACTGCTTTCTCATGATATAGGCGTCCTCTCTTGGGTTAACATAATATCTTTTTCTGCACCCCACAATTTGGAAGCCCAGCTGCTCATAGAGTGCAATGGCCGCGGCGTTTGAGACCCGGACCTCCAGGCTCAGCTCCGCCGCATCCGTCTGCAGGAGATGTGCCAGCAGCGCCTGTACCAAACGCCTGCCAAGTCCCCGTCTGCGCCAGGCGGGCGCGACCGCCACATTCATCATGTCGCTGAGCTCCTGTACGCTCTGGCTCCCGATATAGCCCACCACCTGCGCATTCTCCTCCGCCACCAGCCAATAGCTCAGCGGGTTGTCCAGCTCCGAGGCGATGGACGCCGCGCTCCAGGGATCGGAAAAACAGATCCGCTCCAACGCCGCGACCTGCTCCACATGCCGCGGCTCCATTTCGACAATCTGCATCTACTTCGCCTCATGCCAGGTGCGGCCCGCCTTGGCCTCCGCCACCAGCGGGACCCGCAGCTGAATCACCTGCTCCATCTGCTCGCGCACAATGCGCTGCACCTGCTCTGCCTCCTGTTCGGGGCACTCCACAATGAGTTCGTCGTGGATCTGCAGCACCAGCTTGGCCTGGAGCGCCTGATCCGCAAGGACCTTCTGTACCCGCACCATTGCCACTTTGATGATATCCGCGGCCGTCCCCTGGATGGGGGTGTTGAGCGCAATGCGCTCAGCGCCGGACCGGATGTTGTAATTGCTGCTCTTGAGTTCCGGCAGATACCGCCGCCGCCCCATCAGCGTCGTGACATAGCCGTCCCGGCGCGCCTGCTCGACAATCGCGTGCATGTAGTTGCGCACGCCATGGTATTTGTTCAGATAGCTCTGAATATAGGCCTTGGCCTCAGCGCGTGTGACGCCGATGTCCTCAGCCAGAGAGAACTCAGAAATCCCGTATACAATGCCAAAATTGACCGCCTTGGCGTGGCGGCGCATCTCCGCTGTCACCTGCTCGGGCGGAATGCCAAACACCTGCGATGCCGTGACCCGGTGGATGTCCTCCCCGTCAATAAAGGCCTTCTGCATGATCTCGTCATCTGCGATATGCGCCAGGACCCGCAGCTCGATCTGGCTGTAATCGGCGTCCACCAGCACCCAGCCCGGACGGGCCACAAACATCTTTCGCAGCTCACTGCCCAGGGCCGTGCGCACCGGGATGTTCTGCAGGTTGGGATCCGTCGATGAGAGCCGGCCCGTGGCCGTCACGGTGTTCTGAAAGGTCGTGTGAATCCGGCCGTCGCCTGCAATCACCTTCAAAAGACCCTCTGCGTAGGTGGAGTTCAGCTTGGTCAGCATCCGGTACTCCAGAATCTGCGGGATAATGGGATGCCAGTGCTTCAGCCGCTCTAAGACCTCCGCGCTGGTGGACCAGCCGGTCTTTGTCTTTTTTCCAGACGGCAGCTGCAGCTGC
>JAHZEE010000002.1:0-228 GCA_019421975.1 Clostridiales bacterium
GCCGGAGAGGGATTTGACTCTGAAGTATCCCTACTCCTTTTTCCAGGGCTATCAGGACGCCATGCTGGCGCTGTCCGCTATGCAGATTGCGGCGGAGTCTCTGGGGCTGGGCGTCGTCACGCTGGGGTCGGTGTTGAACGATGTGGATGCCACCATTGAGGCCCTGAAGCTTCCCCAATTTGTATATCCGGTTCTGGGGCTTGGAATCGGCCATGTGGAGAAGGCACC
>JAHZEE010000002.1:326-5162 GCA_019421975.1 Clostridiales bacterium
TTTGACGAGCAGACCGGCAAGTATGTGGACCTGCGCCACCCGGACCGCACCATTCCGCCCTTTTTTAACTCCATCACGCGCCATTGTACTGACCGGCCGACTGCCGAAAAGCGGATGATCGGTCCAGCCCAGCGGCAGGGGTTCGTCATGCAGGATTTTTTGGACCTGTGAGTACGCTGGCAGGCTGAGGGGCGTAGTAATGTAGGGGCTGCGGCGGCACCTCCCCTCAAGGGGAGGCTTTGCGGACTGCTGCGCGCCCCAAAGGCTCCCCCTTGAGGGGGAGCTGGCGGCGAAGCCGACTGAGAGGGGGAAATCTCCCCCATCCTGCCTAATCTACAATCTATCGCATTAACTACTACGACAATGTAAACCATCGTATGAAAAGCACGATCCAATATTTTTCATTTTCAGTCCCCCAATCTGTTCCCATTTTCGGAACATTTGGTATGGCAGGAGAAAGGTAAGCGTCACCTCAGGGTGACGCTTTTTTGCCCAGAAACCGCCAGAATATACGATAGAATGGAGTATAATACTGCGGAATATAATCCTCTCTCTGCTGACACCTGCAGTCTCTGGAGCGAGACTGTGGTGTATGATAGGGGCCTGTCTGTCGGATACACAGGAGGCGCAGAGGCAGGAGCGGCGCCACCTCTCAGTCCGCTACGCGGCCAGCTCCCCTCAAGGGGAGCCTTTTACTGGGTGCTGTGCAGGTCCCAAAGCCTCCCCTTGAGGGGAGGTGCCGCCGCAGGCGGCGGAGAGGTGTTCTGCATTGCGTAAAAAAGGACTTGACAAATGGCTGATTACCATTTATAATGCAATCAATTCAAAATAGTAAAACCGATGAGGAAGAAGAGTAGCCCGGTTTCAGTCTTTTTCAGAGAGCTGTGGATGGTGGGATCACAGCAGAGGCACCCGGTGTGAATGGCCTTCCGAGGGCACAGCGAACGGCAAGGCCTAGTAGCGAGACGGGGACTCCACCCGTTATCAGGGGAGCGTACATTGCAGGATGTGCGAAAGTGAGCGGGCCTATTTTTAGGTCAATCCGGGTGGTACCGCAGAGGTTTTAGCCTTTGTCCCAGAGTTGTAAAGACTGGGATAAGGGCGTTTTTTATACCCTTTTCCCAGAGACAGATTTGTTGTATTGTGAAAAGGAGTGAACGACATGAGTATCCAGAAAATCCCCCACAGACTCTATCTCACCGAAGAGCAGATGCCCCAGCAATGGTATAATCTGCGCGCCGATATGCCCCATCAGCCGGACCCGCTGCTGAACCCCGGCACCCTGCAGCCGCTGCAGGAGGAGGAGCTGTATCCCATTTTCTGCCAGGCGCTGGCCCACCAGGAGATGGACGGCAAGACAGCCTATGTGGACATCCCGGAGGAGATTCAGGAGGTCTACAAGATGTATCGTCCGTCGCCGCTGATCCGGGCCTACCATCTGGAAAAGGCGCTGGGGACCCCGGCGAAGATCTACTACAAATTTGAGGGCAACAACACCTCGGGCAGTCACAAGCTGAACTCCGCGGTGGCCCAGGCCTACTATGCCAAGCAGCTGGGCATCGCGACGCCCACCACCGAGACGGGCGCCGGCCAGTGGGGCACGGCGCTCTCCGAGGCCTGCTCCTATTTTGGCCTTGACCTGGATGTGTTCATGGTCAAGGTCTCCTATGAGCAAAAGCCGTTCCGCAAGGCGGTTATGGGGGTATTTGACGCCAAGGTGACGCCGTCGCCGTCCAACACCACCGAGGTGGGACGGAAGATTTTGGCGGAGAACCCCACCACCGGAGGCAGTCTGGGCTGCGCCATCTCCGAGGCGGTGGAGAAGGCTGTCTCCACCCCCAACTGCCGCTATGTGCTGGGCTCTGTGCTCAATCAGGTGCTGCTGCATCAATCCATCATCGGCCTGGAGTCGGCCCTTGCCATGGAGCAGCTGGGCGAGTATCCCGATGTTGTAGTCGGCTGCGCGGGCGGCGGCTCCAACCTGGGCGGCCTGATTGCCCCCTTCATGCGCGACAAGCTGCAGGGCATTCGCAGCCCGCGGATTGTGGCGGTGGAGCCGGCGTCCTGCCCCTCCTTCACCCGGGGCCGGTATGCCTACGACTTCTGTGACACCGGCAAGGTGACGCCCATGGCGCGGATGTACACACTGGGTTCCGGCTTTATGCCAGCGGCCAACCACGCCGGCGGCCTGCGCTACCACGGCATGAGCCCGATTTTGTCCAAGCTGTACCATGACGGCTACATGGAGGCGGTGTCCTACCGACAGACGGAGGTCTTCGAGGCGGCGGTGCTCTTTGCCAAGCAGGAGACGATCCTGCCCGCGCCGGAGTCGGCTCACGCCATCAAGGGCGCCATTGACGAGGCGCTGCGCTGCAAGGAGTCGGGTGAGCAAAAGACCATTTTGTTTGGCCTGACCGGCACGGGCTATTTTGATATGACGGCCTATGAGGCCTATTTAAACGGCACGATGAGTGACCATGTGCCGACGGATGAAGAACTGCAGAGGGGATTTGAGAGTCTGCCCAAGATTCCCCAGAACCAGGAATAAGGTCAAGAGCGGAGAGGTGCTGCGGCGGCCTGGTGGCTGCTGAAGCACCTCTCCGCCGCCTTTGGCGGCACCTCCCCTCAAGGGGAGGCTTTGCGGACTGCTGTGCCCCCAAAGGCTCCCCCTCGGGGGGAGCTGGCGGCGAAGCCGACTGAGAGGGGGAATTCTCCCATCATACCACAGCCCAAATCAATCGAACAAACCCACTCCGTCCATCCCCGCTCAATTGGGCGCTTTGCACCTTCAGAAGCCTCCCCTTGAGGGGAGGCGGCGCGGCGCAAGCCGTGACGGGAGAGGTGGGGCAGTCTCTTTTTATGGTTGCAATGTGTGGAAAAGACCGGTAAAATGGAGATAGAATTGGCCCGGTGGTATGCAAGCGCCTGGAATGGGCCACCATACGGGGGAATGGAGTGATTCAAATGGACAGTAAAGTGTTTTATCAGATGACCTATGGCCTGTTCCTGCTCACCGCCCAGGAGGACGGCAAGGACAATGGGTGTATTATCAACACAGCCATCCAGGTGGCCAACAACCCGACCCGCGTGTCGATTGCGGTGATTAAGGGCAACAAGACCAACGAGATGATCCAGAAAACCAGGAAGTTCAATCTCTCCGTCCTGAGCACAGAGGCGACCTTTGCGCTGTTCCAGCGGTTCGGGATGCAGTCTGGCCGGGATGTGGACAAGTTTTCCGGCTTCTCTGCAGTCACCCGGACGGGAAATGAGCTGTACCGCCTGACTGAAGGCGCCAATGCCTATCTCTCCTGCTGGGTGGACGAGATGTACGATCTGGGCAGCCATATGCTCTATATTGCCCAGGTGACAGACGGTGAGGTCCTGTCCCAGGCGCCGTCGTGCAGCTATGCCTACTACCAGTCCGACATCAAGCCGCAGAAGAAGCCGGAGGGGAAAAAGGGATGGCGCTGCACGGTCTGCGGCTATATCTATGAGGGCGAGACGCTGCCGGAGGACTTCCTCTGCCCGGTCTGTCACCATGGGCCGGAGGTCTTTGAGCGGATCGGAGGCTGAGTCATGTATCTGTGGACAACCTACAGTGTCTTTGATCTGGACGCCACCATTGCGTTTTACCGGGATCTGCTGGGCCTCAAGGTGGTGCGGCGGTTTGCCGCCGGGCCGCAGAAGGAGATTGCGTTTTTGGGCACAGGAACCCAGCCGCAGACGCTGGTGGAGCTGTGCACCTCCGACAATGCCAGAGATCTGGCGCACAGCACCACGATCTCACTGGGCTTTTCGGTGGAGGATCTGGACAAGGCCATGGCGCGGGCAGGGCAGGTGGAGATCCCCATTCCCAGCGGGCCGTTTGCCCCCAACCCGGAGACCCGGTTCTGCTTTGTGCTGGATCCCAACGGCGTGAAAATCCAGCTGGTGGAACAGAAGTAAAAAAGGCGAGAAAAGGCGGGCTAAGGCCCGCCTTTTTTGTTTGGAACTGCTGATTTTGCGCGGAAATGTTGACGATTCCCCCGGACAGAGGTATAATAATTCTCAATTTGTTGGATTGATATAAAAGGCAGAGGGCGCTCTGCTTTTGGAGGAATACAAAATGAGGTTTTCCAAACGACTGGAGTCGTGCGAGCTTTCGCCGATTCGGAAATTTTATCCCTATGAGGTGGAGTGCGAAAAACGCGGCATCCATGTCTATCATCTGAACATTGGGCAGCCGGATATCAAGACGCCCCAGGCGTTTTTTGACGCCATCAAGCAGTTTGACAGCCCGGTGGTGGCCTATGCGCCATCGCCCGGAATGCCGGAGCTGCTCCAGGCGGTGGTGCGGTACTATGAGAAGCTGGGAATCCACTATGAGACCTCGGATATTCTCATCACCAGCGGCGGCAGCGAGGCGCTCAATATGACCCTCAGCGCCATCCTCAACGAGGGGGACGAGATTCTGGTGCCGGAGCCCTACTACTCCAATTATAAGACCTTCACCCGGATGGCGGGCGGCGTGCCGGTCCCGCTTCCGGCGCTTCCGGAGCAGGGCTATCGCATCACCAGCCGGGAGGAGATCGAGGCACATATCACCCCGCGCACCCGCGCCATGCTCTTCACCAACCCCAACAATCCCACGGGCGTCGTCATGTCCAACGAGGAGCTGCGGATGCTGGCGGACATCGCCAAGGAGCATGAACTCTTCCTGATTGCCGACGAGGTCTACCGGGAGTTTGTCTACGAAGGAGAGATCCCCATGTCGGTCGGCGCGCTGGAGGATCTGGCGGAGAATGCCATCATCATCGACTCCGTCTCCAAGCGCTTCAGCGCCTGCGGCGCGCGGGT
>JAHZEE010000002.1:5172-12967 GCA_019421975.1 Clostridiales bacterium
CTGGCAAGGCGGAGGCAGGCCAGACTCTCGGTGGCGACGGTCGACCAGGTGGGGGCCATCGCGCTGTACAACATCCAGGGGGATTATTTTGCAGAGGCGCGGGACGAATACCGCCGCCGCCGGGATACGATCTATGAGGGGCTCAGAAAGATCCCCGGTGTGGTCTGCGCAAAGCCGCAGGGGGCGTTCTATGTGATGGCCAAGCTCCCGGTGGACGATGTGGAGAAGTTCCAGACCTGGCTTCTGACCGAGTTTTCCGACCACAATGAGACCATCATGTTTGCGCCGGGCGACGGCTTTTATTCCACGCCGGGTAAGGGAATGCAGGAGGTCCGCATGGCGTATGTGATCAACCAGCAGGACCTGAAACGGTCGACAGAGCTGTTGGCGCTGGCGCTGCAGCAGTATCCGGGCCGGATTGAGAAATAAGTAAGCCCGCTGCACAGCTGTGCAGCGGGTTTTTTAATGGGTGTCCTGGTTGATGTATTCTGTGCGGAGCTTGGAGTAGATGATCTTTTGGCCGGCGTAGAGGCTGTAGTAGCCGGAGAGCAGATAGCTGATGGCGCAGACCAGCGCAAACAGGGGCAGCGACGCAGAGCCAAACAGCTCGATGGAGAGCAGTACAGAGGCCAGAGGACAGTTGACCACGCCGCAAAAGACACCCACCAGGCCAAGCGCGGCGCCGAAGCCCGGGTCAAGGCCGAGCAGTCCGCCCAGCGCGCAGCCCAGGGTGCTGCCGATGAAAAAGGTGGGGATGATCTCGCCGCCCTTGAAGCCCGCGCCGATAGTGAGCGCAGTAAAGACGATTTTGAGCAGAAAGGCAGGGCCGGCCGCGTGTCCGGCGAGGGCCTGGCCGATGATGTCCATGCCGGTGCCGTTGTAGTCCCGGCTGCCGACCAGAAGCGTCAGAGCCACCAGAAGCAGCCCGCCCGCCGCCGCCCGCAGGTAGGCGTTGGGGAGAAACCGGTGGTAGAGCCATTCGGCGCGGTGCATGCAGACGATGAAAAGAATGCTCACCAGCGCGCAGGCGATGGCCAGCACGATGATGCGCGGCAGCGCAGAGAAGGAAAAGACCGACAGGGCCGGGATCTGGTAGAAGATGGCCTCCACCCCGAAGAAGGCGGCGACATACTGGGCGGTGATGGCGGCGGCAAGACACGGCAGCAGCGCCACATAGTAGACCACCCCCACGGAGATGACCTCCATACAGAACAGCGCCGCCGTGACGGGCGTGCCGAACAGGGCGGAGAAGAGGGCGCTCATGCCGCACATGGTGATGACATGCAGGTCCTTCTCCCGCAGATGCAGCAGCCGGCCCAGCCGCGCGCCGACGCTGCCGCCGATCTGCAGCGCCGCACCCTCGCGGCCGGCGGAGCCGCCGCACAGATGGGTGAGGGTGGCGCCGAGAAAGATCAGCGGCGCCATCTGCAGCGGGACCTCCTCCGACGAGCGGATGGAGCGGATGACCAGATTGGTGCCGGGATCACGCTCAAAGCCCGCAAGCCGGTAGAAAAAGACGATGGCGACGCCGGCCACGGGCAGAAAATACAGCAGCCACGGGCGCTCCAGCCGCAGGACAGTGGCGCAGTCTATGGCATAGTGAAACGCCGTGCCGATGCCGCCGCAGAGAATGCCCGTGAGCACGGCGCAGAAGAGCCATTTGACGAATGTGACCGGATACTCCAGACTGTGCTGTGCCTTGGCGCGCAGCCGCTCTGTGTCGAACATAGCAGAACCTCCCGGCGGCCTACAGCAGAAAGCCGCCGTCCAAATTGAGAACCTGACCGGTGATAAAGCTGGCGGACTCCGAGGCGAGAAACACCATGGCCTGGGCCACATCCTCCGGGGTGCCCAGGCGGCAGAGCGGCGTCTGCTCCGCCAGATCCTGCAGCGCCTGCGCATCCAGATTGGAGAGCATCTGCGTCTGAATGACGCCGGGTGCAATACAGTTGACCCGCACACCGGAGGGCGCCAGCTCCTTGGCCAGAGATTTGCTCAGTGCAATGACTGCGCCCTTGGTGGCGGAGTAGGCCGCCTCGCAGGAGGCGCCCGCCTGCCCCCACATGGAGGAGACGGTGAGAATGGTCCCCGCCTGCCGGCGCAGAAAGTGGGGCAGGGCAGCGCGGACACAGTGGTAAATGCCCTTGACATTGACCTCAAACAGCCGGTCCCACTGCGCTTCCGAGATGTCGGAGATCAGCCCGTAATGGGCAATCCCGGCATTGCAGATCAGATGGTCGACTGTGGGAATCTGTGCAAACGCCGCCTGCACGGCGGCACTGTCTGCCACATCTGCCTGCAAAGCGACCGCGCCGGTCTCGCGGCAGAGCAGCTCGGCGGCCCGCTGGCTGTGGTGGTAGAGAAAGTAGACCTGATGTCCGGCCGCGGTGAATGCCCGGACAGCGGCTGCGCCGATGCCGCGGCTGCCGCCGGTGATAACGGTAATCATATGCCCATCTCCCTGCACCGGTCAGAGATCAAATTTCTTTTTGTTGTAGACCAGCAGACCCGCCGGAATGAGGGCCACTAGCAGCAGCTTAATACAAAACGCGGCAGAGTTCTGAACCTCGGTGTCACGGTATATAAGGCCCAGAATGGCCCAGCCGATCCCCAAAATGGCATAGGGGATCGCCATGCCGCGCTGGAACTGCTTGCACCAGCCTTTCTCCCGAATTTTAGCGGATACAACAAAGGGGAAGCCGAACCAATTGAGCACGGCCAACAGAACAAAAATGCCCCCCAGTAAGACGATCATCATTGTGAAATCTCCTCCTCATTTGTGTGCGGGATGTCATTTCCCTTAGAATATCATACCAGCCGGCTTTTCGCAATGGAAAAGCAAGAGGATGCGTTCGCCGGCCCATCTGAGACGACAAAAGGGCCCTTTCCGTATACGGAAAGGGCCCGCGACTTTTATCTGCGGCGGTTTCTGCTCTTGTGGTCAGAGTACTGCTTCAGGGAGGAAATCTTGCTGTCAGAGTCCTGCATGAACTGCTTGAGCTTCTCTTCAAAGCTCTGCGGCTCCTTCGGCGCAAAAGAACGGTTCTCTGATGCGGAGGGACGCGGCCGGTCGCCGCGGGGACGATCGGTATGGGGCCGGTCGCCGCGGGGTGCACGCGGAGGCGCCTCCTGGGTACGCTTGATGGAGAGGTTGATCTTGCCCGCGGGATCGATGGCAATGATCATGACCTTGACATCCTGACCCTCGGTCAGATGTTCATGGATATCATTGACATAGGCGTGGGCGATCTCGGAGATATGGACCATTCCGGTCCTACCGTCCGGAAGCAAA
Organism: Clostridiales bacterium; assembly: GCA_019421975.1. Taxonomy (GTDB): domain Bacteria; phylum Bacillota; class Clostridia; order Oscillospirales; family Oscillospiraceae; genus CAKTFW01. Next base: position 8,465 of record JAHZEE010000002.1, read on the forward strand.
ATAAATGCCCCGAATTTTGTAATTGTTTTGACTTTGCCTTCGACGATTGAACCGACTGTAAGCTCCATACTGTGTTGGATATCCTTCCTTTATATTCTGTCCGAACGAGGGTTAGTTGCCGACATCGTAGAACACCATCTCGCCCTCGTTGACAAGACCCAGCTTGTTACGGGCGATCTCGGTGATGCCTTCTTCGGTGTCGACATTGGCGATCTCGTCCTCCAACCGCTGATTCTCCAGCTCGGTTGCGCCGATGGCCAGAGTCAGATCCGCGGCTTCCGCCTTCTTCTCCGAAATCTGAGACTGCAGAGAGACCAGGGTAACGGTAGAGTACACCGCCACAATCAGAATGATGAATTTGAGTATCAGAGATGACTTGCGAAACCGCATTCCGAGTTCCTCCTGTTTGTCCTTTGCTTCGTCTCAAAAGTGGATACACTACAGAGCTTATATTACTCCTTTTTTCGACGAAAAGAAAGAGCTTTTTTAAAAATTTTTTCATGAATTTACAAGTTTTTACCAATGGCGCCAAAAGCAGCCCCAGCGTCCGGCCAAGCAGGGTCAGGAGTTTGTCCAAAATGGACAGGAAGGGCCGGCTTGCGGTGAGAAACCACAGGAGAATACCCAGGGCCATACCGCCCAGCATAAAGAGCCGCACCACCCCCTGGCCGGGGTAGAGCGCCAGCAGCAGCACCAGCAGCAGCGCCACCAGACAGAACAGCAGATCCAGCGGGACGGCCAGGCGGCGGTTTCTCCGGCGCAGGGCCCGCAGCAGATCGTAGATCAGCCCAAGCCCAAGGCCCGCCGCGCCGGAGATGGCGAATTGCAGCGCCTGCAGCGCAATGGGCAGTTCCATCAGCGGAACAGGCGGGAGAGCAGGCCGCCGGACTCCCGTCCGTCGTCCTCATAGGCCAGCGCATCCACCACGCCGTCAATGGAGATCTGGCCGCCCTCCAGAGAGAGCATCTGCATGTGCAGGTCCCGTCCACGCACGATCAGCGTGCCGCGGACGGTGTGCAGCACCACTGTTTCCTCATCAAAGCTCTCCACATCGGAGACGCCGCTGATACGCAGTTGTCCGCGGTCGTCCAGAGACAGCCGGTGGACCCCCTGCTCAGCCGTTTCATATCCCATATTGCAGCCCCCTTTTCTGTATTTGGTATGGAAATCCTTTCTATTTATATTCGGACAGGCTGAGAATATGCCAAAAAAGAAATGGGATGGGGCAGATGCCTCATCCCATTGAGAGAATATGCTGTTTACCGGCCAGTAGAACCAAAACCGCCTGCACCGCGCACCGTGTCGGAGAGCGTCTGCGCCTGCACAAATTCACAGGTGAGAAAGGGGGTGATGATCATCTGGGCAATGCGCTCGCCGTGCTCGACGGTCTGCGGCTCTGCGCCCTGGTTGTACAGCGCCACCAGAATCTCGCCGCGGTAGTCGGCGTCGATCACGCCGACCTTGTTGGCCGGCGCAAGGCCGCGCTTGACCGCAATTCCGCTGCGGGCATAGATGAGGCCGGCGTATCCGGCCGGGATCTCCATGGCCAGGCCCGTGGGCACCAGAACCGTCTGTCCCGGCGCAATGACACATGGCTCGGACAGGCAGGCGCACAGGTCAGCGCCGGCGGCATAGGCAGAGCCGTAGCTGGGGAGGATGGCCTGCGGGTTGAGTTTTTTGACGGGGACAGTCTGCTGCATCTCAGGGATTCTCCTTCCAAAGTACAGGTTCTCCGCGCTCCAAAGACGCGGGCACATCTAAAATCCGCTGGTTGGCCGAGCCGCGGAAGGCGAGCCGCAGATCCTTCTGCTGCTCGACAAAGGGACCGTCCACCAAAACGGTGATCTGGCCGAGCAGCTCCGGGGCCAGCGTCTGAAGCTGCTCGAAGGTATAGCCGGAATAGGCCCAGATGTTTTTCAGGGGATATGCGGCGCGCACCTGCCGCACCAGATCCAGGACAGCCGGCTGGTTCTCCGGCTCAAAGGGCTCGCCGCCGAGCAGGGAGAGCCCCTGGATGTAGTCCGGCTTCAGCGCTTCGAGGATCTCATCTACATGCTGCTGTGTGAAGGCAGCGCCGTAGGTAAAGCTCCAGGCCTCGGCATTGAAACACCCCCTGCAGTGGTGGGTGCAGCCGGAGACAAAGAGGCTGACCCGGATGCCGGGACCATTTGCCACATCGTGGTGTTTGATACTTGCATAGTTCATGCCCAAAAGGCTCCTTCCGTTGTGCGGAAGATCAAGAGCCCTTGTCGGCGGCCTCTTCCGCAGTGATATAGTGGCGGGGACTGGTGCTGAGGACCACCGCATCCTCGCTGATCTGGGACACAGTCAGCGCCATGCCGGGCTCGATTTCGGTGTCGGCAATCTGCAGGCAGGAGGAGCTGATGAAAGTGGTCTCCTGCTGCACCTCCGCCAGACTCACCACGCTGGCGGTGGTGAAGTTCTCCCCGTAGACATACAGAACATCGTGCAGGTTGCTGAAGCCGGTGACTGCGATGGGGCGCACCCCCATCCGCATCTGTGTGGGCGTATAGGGCGTGTCCACTGCGTCCAGCTCGCCATAGAGCATGTCGTATTCAAAGACCTCCATGGCGTCGAGATAGCCGGGAGAGTCGTGGTAGCGCTGGTGCAGCTTGTTGATGATACCGTCGTCGATGTTGAACAGGCTCATGACATAGGATGAGAGCTGGTAGGCGTACAGATCCCGGTTGTCCGCCTCCAGATCGAAGTTGCTCCAGATCACATATTCGGTCTGGAACAGATCCTTATTGGTGAGATCCTGGGTGGTAATCTCAAAGTTGGGCAGATGATCCCCAAAGAGCACCAGCACGACCGGCTCCGGATAGGCGGCAAGGGTCTGGACCAGCTGCCCGATAAAGGCGTCCATCTGATGGATCTGGTTGATATAGTACCAGAACGCCGTGGCCTCCTTCTCGTCTGCCATCCCCTGCAGGGTGATGGAGTAGTCGTCTTCCACCAGGGTACGGGGATACTTGCCGTGGCCCTGTACGGAGACGGTATAGATAAAGTCCTGGGCCTCCGTCGCCTCCAGCGCGTCCAGAATCGGCGGAATGAGGATGGAGTCCTTCGCCCAGCCGAGGGCGTTGGTCTCGATATCCTGCATGTACTCCAAAGAGGTAAAGGTGTCGAATCCCAAGTTGGGATAGACCAGATGCCGGTCGTAAAAGGTGGCGGTGTTGTTGTGAATGGCGTGGGTGCTGTACCCCAGCTCCTTGAGATCATACCCGATGGTCTCACAGGCGGTCTTGCGCAGGATCGTCTCATAGGGGTACTCCCCGGTGCCGAAGTAGTCCAGATTCATACCCGTAATCACTTCAAACTCCGTGTTGGCCGTGCCGGCTCCCAGCGCCGGGACTGTCAGAAAACCGTGCGGGAATCTGGATTTGAGGGCGGTAAAGACCGGAACTGGATTTTCGGAGTAGGTCAGGTTCCGGAGATAGTTGACATCGAAAAAGGACTCCAGCTGGACCATGATGATATTGGGAGTGCCAGTGGGTGTGCCGTCGGTCTCTGCGTGGATGTCCTCCAGAAGCTGCTGGACACGGTTTTCGGAGTAGTCTGCGGGCTCGTCGATGCCGCGGTCAAAAATGCTGCGGGCAAAGCAGTAGGGAAAGCCGTAATCCGTATAGGCGTCTGCCAAATTGTAAAACTCGTTGGAGAGCGTGCCCGCAGAGAGCAGTACAACAGAGGAAAGTGCGGTCAAAAGGCCGCAGATACTGATGAACAGCAGACTGCCAAGCCGCTTGACCGGCAGCCTCGGAACATGGCGATAGAGCTGGCCCAGCCCGATGGAAACGGCAAGGACGAGCACAACGACCAGGATGATCTGCCAGAGATTGAGGTAGACGAACAGGATACTCCACACCGATTTCAAAAGGGCAAAATCGATGGCGGAGAGCGGCGTAGTCCGATAGCTGGTCAACACAAAATCGGCCACGCCGAGCGCCAGCCAGAGAACTGAGATCAGACTCAGGGCAAACCAGCGCTTTTTAATAAAGGTGGCCAGGGAGAGAGAGGTCAGAATAATACAGGCATTGTATAGAAAACAGAGTGGATTCCCAAGCAAAAACCAAAACGCAGAAAACACTGAATGGCGGCAAAAGCTCTCCACGAGCAGTTCCAGCACCAATGCAAGGCCAATGCAGATTCCAACGGAGTGTCGCAATGACATCTTTTTCTCCGTCTGATTGGGCGCATCCAACTTTTTGGTATCCATCATAGCGCACAATCCTCCAAGAAAAAAGGTCGAACAATGCCCCTATTATGGTGGAATTTCAGACAGAAATCAAGAATATTGTAGGATTTTTCATTCTTTTTAAAAATTTGGCAAAGAAGCGGGCAAGGCGGCGCCAAAAAAGACACCATGCCTTGCCCGCTTTGCGAATCTTTTACAGGTGCAGAACGCGAGACTTGATCTCCTTGGTCTTGCCGACATTCCAGAAGTTCTCACCCAGATAGCCGCAGGTGCGGCGGGTGACATTC
>JAHZEE010000002.1:12996-17318 GCA_019421975.1 Clostridiales bacterium
GTAGTCGCTCTTGGTGTTGAACTCGGCGTACTGGATGTTGTCGTAGATGAACCGCACCAGCTCCTGCAGGGCCGAGAGATTGTTGCGGAGATTCGGGATCTCCACATAGGAGATGCAGCCGCCGCTGGAGATCTTCTGGAACTGGCTCTCAAACTGGAACTTGGAGAAGGCGTCGATGTCCTCCCGCACATCCACATGGTAGGAGTTGGTGTAATACCCCTTGTCCGTGATGTCGGGAATGGAGCCGAAGCGCTCTTTGTCAATCCGGGCAAACCGGTAGCAGAGGGATTCTGCCGGCGTGCCGTACAGAGCAAAGCCGATGCCCGTCTGCTCCTTCCACACCGCGCATTTGGTCTTCATGTACTGCATGACCCGCAGGGCGAACTCAGTGCCCTCCGGCTCCGTGTGGCTGCAGCCCTTGACCAGCTTGGTCAACTCAAACAGGCCGATGTAGCCCAGAGAGATGGTGGAATAGCCGCCGGTGAGGAAGCGGTCGATGGTCTCGCCTTTTTTCAGGCGCGCGATGGCGCCGTACTGCCAATGCACGGGGGAGACATCACTCTTGACGCCCATGAGTGCGTTGTGGCGGCACATCAGCGCCTCGTAGCACAGCTGCAGCCGCTCTTCAAACAGCTGCCAGAACCGGTCCTCGTCCCCCTTGGCCAACATGCCGATCTGGGGCATGTTGATGGTGACGACGCCCTGGTTGAAGCGGCCTTCAAACTTGTAGTTGCCGTTCTCATCCTTCCAGGGGGACAGGAAGCTGCGGCAGCCCATGGGGGCGAACACATTGCCCTCGCAGTTTTCCCGCATCTTCTTGGCGGAGATATAGTCGGGGTACATCCGCTTGGCGGAGCACCTGACGGCCAGCTCTGTGATATAGTCGTACCGGCCGCCCTTGAGGCAGTTGCACTCGTCGAGCACATACACGAGCTTGGGGAAGGCGGGCGTCACATAGACCCCGGCCTCATTTTTGATGCCCTCGAGGCGCTGGCGCAGGATCTCCTCGATAATCATGGCGTTTTCCTCGATATAGGGGTCATCCTCGCGCAGATACAGGAAAATGGTCACAAATGGGGACTGGCCCTTGGTGGTCATCAGGGTGTTGATCTGATACTGCATGCTCTGTACGCCGGCCTTGCGCTCGTCTTGCAGGCGCTCGCGCACCAGCCGCTCGATGAGCTCCTCAGAGGCCTCGCCGCGGCACTCTGCCGTGATATGGGCCTTGAATTTATCATAGCTGCGGCGCAGGTACTTGCCCAGATGGCACACATCCACCGACTGGCCGCCATACTGGTTGGAGGCCACATTGGCAATGATCTGGGTCATCACATTACAGGCGACCTGGAACGATTTGGGACTTTCAATCATCTTGCCGTTCATCATGGTGCCGTTGTCCAGCATGTCGCCGATGTTGATCAGGCAGCAGTTGAAGATCGGCTGGACAAAGTAGTCGGCATCGTGAAAGTGGAGCACACCCTCGTCGTGCGCCTTGGAGATCTTCTCCGGCAGCAGGATGCGGCGGGTGAGATCGCGGGAGACCTCGCCTGCAATATAGTCACGCTGGGTGGAGGCGATGACGGTGTTCTTGTTGGAGTTCTCCTCTGCCAGCTCCTTGTTGGTGTTCTGCAGCAGGCTCAGAATGCTCTCGTCGGTGGTGTTCTGCTTGCGCACCAGCGCGCGGGTATAGCGGTAGATCACATAGCTCTTGGCCAGGGGATACTTGCCCAGCTCCATGAGCTTGCGCTCGACCAGGTCCTGGATATCCTCCACCAGCAGCCGCTCTTTGTGCTTGGACTCAATGGAATGGACGATCTGTTCGATCTGCTCGTCCGACACGCGCTCCGGCTCGTCCACAGAGCTGTTGGCCTTCTGGATGGCGATGGCGATTTTACTTCTGTCGAAATCCACAATGGTTCCGTCTCGTTTTACGACCTGCATGATTTACACCCCTCTTATTTTTGCAGAGCCAGAAGCGGGTCCCGTTTCCCTCTGTTGGTATGCTGTCAAAACAGAATTGAGGCGGCGGATTTGCCGCCGCCTGGTTCAACCGCAACATCTTGGTTGACTGGGTCCGATTGTAACACCATCTTGGGGCGAAATCAAGAGGGAACGGAATATTTGGGAGTTTTACACAAAAATAACACTATATCTTGTGGTGCAACCGGCGCTGCCCCAAATTCAGAATTTGCAGAACCGGCGCGGAATTGGACGATTCTCTTTGCAAACAGCCGCGGATCTGCTATACTGAAAGGCAAAAGACAGGAGGGACTGGAATGCGTGGATTTTTGCCGGTCAGCCGGGCGGACATGGAGCAGCGCGGCTGGGAGCAGTGCGACTTTGTCTATGTGATTGGGGACGCCTATGTGGACCACCCCTCCTTTGGCCATGCCATCATCAGCCGGGTGCTGGAGAGCGCGGGATACCGGGTGGGAATCATCGCCCAGCCGGACTGGCGGGATCCGGACTCCATCTGTGCGCTGGGCGCGCCGCGGCTGGGGTTTCTGGTCATGGGCGGCAATATGGACTCCATGGTCAACCACTATTCCGTCTCGAAAAAGCGGCGCCAGACCGACGCCTATTCCCCCGGCGGCCAGATGGGGCTGCGGCCGGACTATGCGACCGTCGTCTATTGCAATCTCATCCGCCGCCGGTTTCCCAAAGCGCCGGTGATCATTGGCGGCATCGAGGCCAGCCTGCGCCGCCTGGCGCACTACGACTATTGGTCCAACAAGCTCAAGCGCTCGATTCTGCTGGACAGCCAGGCCGATCTGCTGATCTACGGCATGGGCGAGCGGGCGGTGGTGGAGATCGCAGACGGGCTGGACAGCGGCCTGTCCATCTCGGAGCTCACCTTTATCAATGGTACCGTCTACCGGGCGGCGGACCTGGAGGATGTATACGACTACAAGCTGCTGCCCGCCTACGCGCAGATGCGGGCCAACCCGGCGTCCTATGCCGCGAGCTTTTACACGCAGTACCGCAACACGGACGCCTGGAACGGCAGGCGGCTGGTAGAGCCGTATGGAGAGCGGGAATTTGTGGTGCAGAATCCGCCGCAGATGCCGCTGAACACCCAGGAGATGGACCGGGTCTACAGCCTGCCCTATGAGCGGACCTACCACCCGCGCTACGAGGCAGCGGGCGGGATCCCCGCCATCACGGAGGTCAAATTCAGCCTGACCTCCTGCCGCGGCTGCTTTGGCGGCTGCAGCTTCTGCGCACTGACCTTCCACCAGGGACGGACCATCCAGACGCGGAGCCACGCCTCCATTCTGGCGGAGGCGGAGCAGATGACCTGGGAGCCGGATTTCAAGGGCTATCTCCACGATGTGGGCGGGCCGACCGCCAATTTCCGCCAGCCCTCCTGTCAAAAGCAGCTGGAGCATGGCGTCTGCCCGGACCGGCAGTGCCTGTTCCCGAAGCCATGCCCCAACCTGGTGGTGGACCACTCCGACTATGTGAGCCTGCTGCGCAAGCTGCGCCAGCTCCCGCGGGTCAAGAAGGTCTTTATCCGCAGCGGGGTGCGCTTTGACTATCTGATGCTGGACAAGGACGACACCTTCTTCCGCGAGCTGGTGCAGTACCATGTCTCCGGCCAGCTCAAGGTGGCGCCGGAGCATGTGGCCGACCCGGTCCTGCGCCGGATGGGAAAGCCGGCCGGCGCGGTCTACCGGGCCTTCCTGGAGAAATACAGGGCGCTCAACCGCCAGCTTGGGAAAGAGCAGTATGTGGTCCCGTACCTCATGTCCTCCCATCCCGGCTCCACGCTCAAAGAGGCGGTGGAGCTGGCGGAGTACCTGCGGGATCTGGGATACATGCCGGAGCAGGTGCAGGACTTCTATCCGACGCCCTCCACCTTGTCCACTGTGATGTACTACACCGGACTCGACCCGCGGACCATGCAGAAGGTCTATGTGCCCACCAATCCCCATGAGAAGGCCATGCAGCGGGCCTTGATTCAGTACCGCAACCCCAAAAACTACGATTTGGTGGAGGAGGCGCTGCGAAAGGCGGGCCGAACAGATCTGATCGGGTTCGATCAGCACTGCCTGATACGGCCGCGGCGGGCGGCCCAGAAGCTGCAGACCGCCCGGCAGCGGATGCCGCAGGCGGCCAAGCACAAGCCGGAGCAGGAAAAGACGCGCCGGCAGCGGACAAAACACGGACAGAAACATCCACAGGGAAGGAGAAATGGGTGACCATGGAGCCAATCAGGATCATGGCGGACAGCACCTGCGATCTGTCGCAGGAACTGCTGCAGCAGTATGAAATTCAGACGGTGCCGCTGAATATTGTATTGGATGCGACTGCGTTTCAAG
>JAHZEE010000002.1:17392-21196 GCA_019421975.1 Clostridiales bacterium
AAAACGACGCCCAAGACCTCGGCCATGACGCCCGGCACGGCCATTGCAGCGCTCAGAGCGGCGAGCGCGCCGGGGCAGGCCGTGATCTGTTTTTGTATTTCAGAGCAGATGTCCTCCGCGGCGCAGGTCATGCGCCTGGCGGCCGAGGAGCTGCCGGACCGGCGGGTATTTGTCATTGACTCCCAAAATCTCTCCACAGGCATCGGCCTGCAGGTGCTCTATGCCGCGGAGCTGGCCCGTCAGGGGGTGGCGGCAGAGCAGATTGTCTCGCTGGTGGAACAGCGGCGGGAGCGCGTCAGGGCCTCGTTCGTGGTCGACACCCTGACCTATCTCTACCGCGGCGGCCGGTGCAATGCGGTGACGGCCCTGGTGGGAAACGCGCTGCAGTTGAAACCGAAAATTGTGGTACAGGATGGAAAAATGGGCGTGGGCAAAAAGTACCGCGGCAAGACAGCCGCCATCGTGCCCAAGTACGCCCGGGACCTGCAGGAGCAGCTGCTGGCGGCAGATCCAAGGCGGGTGTTTGTCACCCACTCCGGAATGCCGGAGGGGATTGTGGAGCAGGTCGTCGCCTACCTGCAGTCGCTCGGGTATTTTGATGAGATCCTGGTCACGCGCGCCGGCGGCGTGATCTCCAGCCACTGCGGCCCCGGCACGCTGGGCGTGCTGTTTTACGCCGGTTAAAGAATACGGGAATCGTCATTCCGGATAGAATGGAGCCTGCAAAATGAAGCTGGAGTTTTGGGTCGGAATCTGGGGAGAATACGAATAGAGCCTGCCTTCTTCAGAGCGGTCAATCCTAGAAGGAGGTATGTCAAATGGCCTATGGCCTGTTGGGCGGTGCAATCGCGCTGGAGCTCATCGCGACCACCTGCCTGAAGTATTCTCAGGGCTTTACCAGATTGTGGCCCACCCTGGGCTGTATTGCCCTGTACATCGTCTGCTTTTTCCTGCTCTCCCGCGCGCTGCAGCATCTGCCGCTGGGGATCGCCTACGCGACCTGGTGCGGCGTGGGCGTGGTGGCCTCCGCGGTCATTTCGGCTGTGGTGTTCGGCCAGAAGCTGGGCGGCATCGGGATTTTCTCGGTGCTGCTCATTGCGGTGGGCTGCGTTCTGCTCAATCTGTTTGGCGCTGCGCACTGAACTGCCGGCCCAGCTCCAGCGCAGAGGCCAGGTTCAGCACGCCGCCGGAGACAAGATTCTGCACCTCCGGCGTCATGTCGGCGGCCCGCAGCAGCAGCTCCCGCAGCTGCGCCGGCGTCAGATCCGGCGATTGAGCCTTGAGCAGAGCGGCGGCGGCGGTGACCATGGGAGCGGCCATGGAGGTCCCCGACAGATATCCGTAGGCGCCGTCCGGCGCGGTGCTGAGAATCTGGGTGCCGGGGGCGGCAAGCTCCACCGTGGCCGGGCCGTAGTTGGATCTGGGAGAGAGGGTGCCGTCCGGCTGCAGATTGGCCACGGAGATCAGATTGTTGAGGGAGTAGGAGGCGAGCCGCGGCAGAGCGCTGTCCAGGTTCATGCTGCTGTTGCCGGCGGAGACGACAAAGAGCATGTCGGAGTCGCGTACAGCGTTGTAGAGCCGGTCGTCGGCGGGCAGAGAGGTGAGACTGAGGTTGACGATGTCCGCGCCGTTTGCCCGCGCGTATTCAATGGCGTCCAGCACGCCGGAAGTGGGGCCGCCCGCGTCCCCGTCAAAGACCTGCAGCACCATGATCTGCACCTGGCCCCCTGCGAGGCTGGCCACGCCAATGCCGTTGTCGTTGTTGGCGGCGAGGATGCCGGCGATATGCGTGCCGTGCTGGCTTTGCGCGCCGGAGGAGAGGATGGGAGAGTCCTCCAGGAAATTCCATCCATAGAGATCGTCCACATATCCGTTCCCGTCGTCATCGAGGCCGTTTCCGGGAATTTCGCCGGGGTTCTGCCAAAAAATTCCCTGCAGATCCGGGTGATTCAGATCCACACCGGTGTCGATGAGCGCGATGGTGACCGGCCGGTCGACAGACAGATAGGGCCAGTCGGCGCCGGGCTGAACACCGTTTGGCCCCAGCAGGGCCCACTGGGCCGGCAGGAGAGGATCGTTGGTGAGCGCGCTGCAGATCAGCGCAGCGGACAAAACAGCGGCCGTTAGAATCCGAATCATAGAAACCCTCCCTGCATCGTTTCTGCTAGTGTGCGTATTTTCCCGAAATTTATAAAAAAGCCCCCCTGCCTGGCAGGGGGGCTTTTTTATATGTTTTTGATTATGCGGTAAACGGCTGATAGCTGCTCAGATCGTCGGGGAGCTTCACGGTGACAGCGTCGTTGTCCATTTTGACATCCATGTCCATGGTCATCGTCATCTCCACACCCTCAATCTGGGTGGACAGATCCACAGTGGCGTCCATGGCGGTCAACACGCCGTTGGTCACAGTGATCTTGCAGCTGGTGATGGTACACTGCATATCCTCCACGCCGGCGGCCGAAAGGCCCATGTCGGCGACCATGTCCAGGATGGAATTGACAGCGCCCGGCGCATACTCCACGGTATAGACCGTCGTATTGCCATTTTTCTGGCTGCTGAGGCCTGTGAGCAGGCACAGCGGATCGCTGCTGCTGGCCGTGGCCGCGGAGAGATCCATTTGACTCATGGCATCCTCAAAGGACAGCGGCATGGTGTACTTTTCGCCGGCCATGTCCATATAGAATGCGCCATCGGTGTAGTAGTAGTGGAAGGTCTGCTGCATCTTTGCCTCTGCCGGATCCTCCACATAGGCCTCATTCACAGTGGCCGTGAAATCGCCGGTCATGGCGAGCTTCGACTGATCCAGGTGCTCCTCGTTGGGCTCGATCGCGATATCCATATTCATGGTCATGTCCATAAATTTTGCGCCGGCCAGGTCAGAGGTGAGATCCAGATCCATCACCATGTGGGAATAGGACTCGTCAGAGTTCACAGCCTGCAGATAGGTACGATACTCTGCAAACAGCTGGTCATAGCCGTGGGTATCTGCGACAGCGCCCTCGTCGACCAGCTTGGTCAGCAGATCGGTCTCCCCGGACTTCGGGGCAACCGAGAGTGCGGTGTAGCTCATGGCCACCACATCGTCACGCAGGAAGTTCGAGACATCACAGTTGTAGGGATTGACAACGCCCTTCTCCGCGGCAAAGTCCAGCGCGTCTGTGTAGGTGAAGTCGCCGTCAGTGTCGGAGTAACCCAGCGCGCGCATCAGGAAGGTGGCATACTGCTGGGCGGTGCAGGGATCGCTGGCGCCGAAGTCTGTCTCCGACTTGCCGTTGGCAAGGCCGTTCTCGTACAGATACTGCACATAGGGCTTGGCCCAATCCAGCACATCGGTAAACGGCGCCGTATAGGTCAGAGCCTGGGCGGCCTCCTCCTGACCCAGCAGGCGGACCAGCATGGCGCTGGCCTCGGCACGGGTCGGCGCGCGGTCCAGATCATAGCCGGTGCTGGTGCCCTGGAACAGCCCCATCTCGTGCAGCGCGTCGGCACAGTGGTCAAAGTTTGAGGCAAAGGCCGAGATGCTGAGCATGCCGGCCAGCGCTGTGGTCAGCACAAGCAGCTTAAACGGTTTTTTCATAATGTTTTCTCCCCCTATTTGTCAAAATATATTGTAATCATAACAGATTTACAGGAAATTACAAGGAAGATGAACACAAAGACAGAAAAAAGGGCATCCAATCTCTTCCTGGCCGGGCGAACGCGGTCAGTCTCAATTTGCAAAAACTTGATGATTCCAAAGATTGGCTGCCAAAAACATGAAAAACTTTACAAGGACCTTGCGCAGAGACGATAGAACGGGCGAAC
>JAHZEE010000002.1:21206-26897 GCA_019421975.1 Clostridiales bacterium
GGATTGGAATACGGCGCTAAAGATGATCCGGCTGCTGCCGGTTTTACATAGATGGCATAAAAGAAGATGAAAAGGAGCGCAAATATGAAACACAGTATTAGGCGGATTGCATCCATGTCCTTGGCGCTGGTGATGGCACTGCAGCTGGTCTCAGTTGCCCCCATGCAGGCGGCAGCGGATCCGGCGCCGCGAGAGGTCAATGGACAGACTGTTTGGCGTTATCTGGATGACGGAACAGACCCGGCGGCGGGCCAGGCGGACCGTACCGCCTGGGCGGACCCGGCCTTTGACGACAGCCAGTGGAAACAGGCGGCAGGGCCGTTTGGCTCTAAAAAGGGACAGCTGCATCTGGAGAGCGGATTTGACGCCAAAACGCTGTTGGACGGTTGCGATGGGGTCAACGACTACCCCGCCTATTTCTTCCGCACCACCTTCCAAATTGATTCTCTCGAGGGCGTGACGAAGCTGGAGGGAACCCTGGAGCACGACGACGCGGCCATCGTCTATCTCAACGGCAAGCAGATCGCGGCCTATGATGCAGACGGCATCACGGAGAACCTGCAGTATGCCGGCGTCAGCGCCGGGACGCCCAAAACGGAGACCTTCACAGTGACAGATCTGGAACTGCTGCACGAGGGGGAAAACACCCTCGCCGTAGAGCTTCACAATGACCGGCAGACCAGCTCGGATATCTGGTTTTATCTGACCGAGCTGTCTCTCTCCGATACAGAGATTGTCCCCGTACAGTCCAGTCTTTCGCTGTCCGTTGGCGCAGATGAGCATGAGCGGAACATCACCTGGTATTCCGACAGCCCGGCGCCCGGCACAGTCCTCTGGGCTGAGCAGAGCGACCTGCAGGACGGCCAGATGCCGGAAGATGCCGCCCAAGCGACGGCCCAGATCCAGCAGTCCGGCAGGGCGGGCCAGTATTCAAACCAAGCGACCATGACGGGCCTGGAGGACGGCGTCACCTACGCCTATCAGCTCGTCAACGGTGAGACGAAATCTGAAATTTACACCTTCCGCACCGGCAGCGGCAGCGGAGCGTTCTCCTTTGCCATGGCGGGCGACCCGCAGATTGGCGCCGGGAGCACCTCCACCGACACGGAGGGCTGGGACAAGACCCTGCGCCTGGTGGCAGAGGATCCCGCCTTTGACGGAGTGGAGTTTTTGCTCTCCGCAGGCGACCAGGTCAACACCGCCAGCGATGAGGACCAGTACGACGGCTATCTGAACCATGAGGAACTGACATCCATACCAGTGGCGACGGTCATCGGAAATCATGACAGCAGCAGCGCCGCCTACGATGCGCATTTCAATGTACCCAACGAGGATGCGACCCTGGGCGGAACAGCCGCCGGAAACGACTACTATTTTGTCTATGAGAACACCCTGTTTATGGTCCTCAACAGCAACAACCGCTCCACGGCAGAGCACCGGGCGTTTATGGAAAAGGCCATCGAGGCGACGGCGGATGAAAACATCCAGTGGAAGGTTGTGAGCCTGCATCACTCGATCTACTCGGTGGCGAGCCATGCGGAGGACACGGACATTCTGGAGCGCAGAGCGCAGCTGGCGCCGGTATTCCAGGAGCTGGACATCGATGTGGTGCTGATGGGCCACGACCATGTGTATGTGCGCAGCTACATGATGGACGGCCTCACCCCCATCGAGACCTCTGACAAATACACAGATGCAGACGGCGACGGCGTTCCGGAGGCGGTGACAGATCCGGAAGGGATTCTGTATGTGACAGCCAACTCCGCCTCCGGCTCCAAATTTTACACGATCAAAAACATCGTCTATCCCTACAGTGCGGTTCAGAACCAGGAGCGGGTTCCCAATATCTCCCGGGTGGACATCACGGACAGCAGCTTTACCATCACCACCTACCGCACCAGCGACATGAGCGTCGTAGACACCTTCTCCATTTTGAGATCTGAGCCGGAGAACGCGCTGGACGGCGTTGTCATCAGCCAGGTCTATGGCGGCGGCGGGAAAGGCGACGGGCCTATCAGCCACAGCTTTATTGAGCTGTACAACACCACCGGAGAGGATCTCTCGCTGCAGGGCGCATCGCTCGTCTACAGCTCCAACCGTGAGAACCAAGACGGCAAGCATGCGGGGAGCACCTGGACAGGGACCGACACTGCGCCCGCGCAGCTCACGCTGGAGCTCACCGGTGTCATTCCGGCCCATGGCTCCTATCTGGTGCGCTGCGCTGCCGAGCAGACCGACGCACCGCTGCTGCGTCTGGAGCAGGCCGACCAGCAGTGGGAGCAGGTGATTGACAATGCGCAGTACTGCATCTGGCTCAAGTCCGGCGATACGGTTGCAGACGCTGTGGCCGTGACCGACGCGGGCGGAGAGGGCAGCGCGCTGAGCGGTATCTCCAAGCAGAAGTCCATTCGCCGCCTGGTGGCAGCGGGGAGCTTTGCCGACACCGATCAGAACAGCGCAGACTTTGAGCTCATTGAATACAAGGATCAGAGCGAGGCGTTTGTCGCGCACTATGCACCCAAAACGGCGGCAGACGGCGCCTGGACGCCCAGCGCCTATCAAGAGCCTGTGACGCCGGCAGACCTGATTGACGGGTTTGAAAATGGGAAGGGCAGCCTGGATATGACGGCGATTGCCCGCTACGATTCCGGTATGACGGATGCAGAGGGCGGCGTCATGGAGATTGTGGACTACAACGCCAAGACCGGGTACGCCTATGCCGTCAATGGCAAGAGCGGCACCCTGGCGGCCATCTCCCTGGCAGAGCTGGAGAAGGGCGCGCAGATCCAGATGCTGGAGGCAAACACCATCGATGTCAAACATCTGGTGCAGGACAGCGGGGGTGTATATGGAGACATGACCTCTGTGGCCATCTCCCCGGACGGCCAGACGCTGGCAGCGGCAGTTCAGGCGTCGGACTATACCGAGCGCGGCCTGGTGCTCCTGTTCACCTGCGAGGCCGACGGCACGCTCACCTTCCGTCAGGCCGTTGAGACCGGGGTGCAGCCGGATATGGTGACCTTTACCCCCGATGGTAAAAAAATTCTGACCGCTAACGAGGCAGAGCCGCGGCAGGGCTATGACGCCGAGGATCCGGCGGGCTCGGTGACGGTGATTGAGGTGGAGACCCTGCAGGCGCAGACCGTCGGGTTTGAAGCGTATGATGCGCCGGAGGCGCGCCAGGCGCTGGTGGAGGCCGGTGTGCTGGTGCGCAAGGGGGCAGACCCCTCTGCGGACTTCGAGCCGGAATACATTGCAGCCACCGATGAGACTGCCTATGTGACCTTGCAGGAGGCCAACGCCATTGCGGTGCTGGATCTGAACAGCCTGACCTTTACCGGCATCTACTCCGCCGGATTTGAGGACTACAGCAGCACGCCGGTGGACATCGACAAAAAGGACGGGACCTATGCTCCCAAGACCTATGAGGGCCTCAAGGGCATCCGGATGCCGGACGCCATCAGCCTGTACCAGACAGGCGGCGCCACCTATCTGCTCACAGCCAACGAGGGCGACGCCAGACAGTGGGGCGAGGACAGCAACGAGGCGGAGGTCAACTTCGGCAAGCAGGACGCCCAGTCCCCGGCGGGAAATATCACCCAGGCCTCCGGCCTGACCGGCAAGGTGGTGTTCTTCCAGACTGCAGATTATGACGGACTGCAGGCTGGCACAGACTATCTGTTTGGCGGCCGCAGCTTCACCCTGTACCGGGTGGACGAGACGGGCCTGCACGAGCTGTTTACCAGTGCGGACGACTTTGAGGCCAGGACGGCGGAATATCTGGCGGAATATTTCAACTGCTCCAACGACAGCCTGGAGGTGGACGACCGCTCCGGCAAGAAGGGCCCGGAGCCGGAGACTGTGACCGTGGGAAAAGTGGGCGAGTCGACCTATGCCTTCATCACCCTCGAGCGCATCGGCGGTGTGATGGCCTATGACATCACGGACCCGGAAAAGGTGAGTTATGTCAACTATCTGAACAGCCGGGACTTCAGCAAGGCGGTGGGAGCAGACGATTCGCCGGAGGGACTGAAATTTATCCCGGCGGCACAGAGCCCCACAGACACGGCGCTGCTGCTGGCGGCCTGTGAGGTGGGCGGCACCGTGGCGGTCTACGAGCTGACCGGGCGCGATGGCGGCGCGGACGACTCGGACGGTGGCAATCACAGCAGCGGCGGCGGCACGACCGTCCGCCCGTCGACGGTGATTCCGGAGCCGTTCACCGATGTACAGGCGGGAGACTGGTACTACGACGCAGTGGTCTATGCGGTGAAAAACGGCCTGATGAACGGAACCTCGTACAGCCAGTTCAGCCCGGACAGCACCACAACCCGCGGTATGATTGTCACCATCCTGTACCGCCACGCAGGCCAGCCGGCGGTGCAGATTGGCGGTTTTACCGATGTGGCGGCAGATGCGTACTATGCCGACGCCATCGCATGGGCGGCGGCGCAGGGCATTGCCCAGGGCTATGGCGACGGCCGCTTTGGTCCGGACGATCCGATCACCCGCGAGCAGTTGGCGGCGATGCTCTACCGCTATGCAGGAAGCCCGGAGCCGGCAGAAACGGAGCTGCCCTTCCAGGACAGCGCCGCGGTCAGCGCCTACGCGCGGCCGGCGGTGTGCTGGGCCACAGAGCAGGGGATCCTGAACGGTAAGACAGGCAACCTGCTGGACCCGCAGGCAATGGCAACCCGCGCCCAGACGGCGCAGATGCTGCAGAATTACCTGCAGTGAGGAAAAAGGCGCCCCGGATTACATCCGGGGCGCCTTTTTTGTCTTTTACAGGCGGGGTCTTCATGCCTTGCCGTCGGAGCCGAGCACATCGACAATCTTGTGCTTGACCATCTCGCGGATGTTGTCGCGGCCGGGGGCGAGGTACTGGCGGGGGTCAAAGGCGGCGGGGTTCTCCGCCAGAAACTTCCGCACACCCGCGGTCATGGCCAGACGCAGATCGGTGTCGATGTTGATCTTGCAGACCGCCATGGTCGCGGCCTGGCGCAGCATCTGCTCCGGAATTCCGATGGCCGCCTCCAATTTGCCGCCGTTGGCGTTGATGGTGGCCACATGCTCCTGCATGACGGAGGATGCGCCGTGCAGCACGATGGGGAAGCCGGGCAGGCGTCTGGCGACCTCCTCCAGAATGTCAAAGCGGAGCTGGGGCTTCTGGCCCGGCTTGTACTTAAACGCGCCGTGGCTGGTGCCGATGGCGATGGCGAGCGAGTCAACCCCCGTCTTGTCCACAAACTCCTCGACCTCCTCCGGCCGGGTGTAGGAGGAGTCGGCCTCCGAGACCTGTACAGCGTCCTCGATACCGGCCAGCCGGCCCAGCTCGCCCTCCACCACCACGCCGTGGGCGTGGGCGTACTCCACCACCTCCCGGGTGATGCGGATGTTCTCCTCAAAGGCGTGCTTGCTGCCGTCGATCATGACGGAGGTAAAGCCGCCGTCAATACAGCTCTTGCAGATTTCAAAGTTCTCGCCGTGGTCCAGATGCAGGCAGATGGGCAGATCGGTGTCCTCGATGGCCGCCTCGACCAGCTTCATGAGGTAGACATGCTTGGCGTATTTTCGGGCGCCGGCGGAGACCTGAAGAATCAGCGGAGACCGGGTCTCTGCGGCCGCCTCGGTGATTCCCTGGATGATCTCCATATTATTGACATTAAACGCACCGATGGCGTAGCCGCCGGT
>JAHZEE010000020.1:0-9410 GCA_019421975.1 Clostridiales bacterium
CGCAGACGCCACCGAACCCTCCAACACGGCGCAGGAGCCAGAGACGGATGACACCGACGCGGTACAGACCGGCGCCGTGGATGGCGCCGACGAGCCCTCTGACACCCCGGAGGACGACGCAGACGATGCGGACGCCGCCCCGGCTGACGATGAGGCCGAGCCGGAGCAGCAGTCCCAGGATGCCGGCGGCCTGTCCGGCGGCGCCATCGCGGGCATCGTGATCGCCGTGGTTGTCGTGGCCGGCGTTGTGATCGCAGTGGTCCGCAGGAGAAAGTGAGGTCCCCATGCTTTGGAAACGATGCCTGACGGGCGCGGTGGCAGCCGTGATGCTGCTTTCGCTTGCCGGCTGTGTGGATCAGAACCCCGCCCCCGTGGAGGACCCGGCGTCTGACACTGCCACAACCACGGAGGAGCAGCCGCGTCTGGTGGCCACCTCCGGCTCTGTGGTCGCCATCTGCGACCTGCTGGAGCTGGACCTGGTGGGCTGTCCCACCTCTTCCATCGAATACTACCCCCGCTATGCCAATGCCACCGGCGTGGGCGGCGCCATGGCCCCCGACATGGAGATCATCGCCTCCCTGCATCCCACGGATGTGCTGGGCCCCGACACGCTGGAGAGCGCGCTGGCAGACTCCTACGAGGCAGCGGGCATCCCCGCCACCTTCCTCAACCTGCGCAGCGTCCAGGGCCTGTACGACAGCATTACAGAGCTGGGCGAGAAGTACGGCCGCCAGGAGCAGGCTGCCGCTGCCGTGGAGGAATATGAGGCAACCGTCGCAGAGCTTGAAAAGCTGCGCGGCGATCAGGAGGGCCCGCGGGTATTGGTGCTCATGGGCTTCCCCGGCGCCTACTGCGAGGCCACGGACCTGTCCTACATCGGCAGCATGGTCGCCATGGCCGGCGGCGTCAATGTGGTGCAGGCCGACGAGGAGTTTGTCTACTGGAACTCCGAGGAGCTGGCAAAGCTGGACCCAGACTACATTCTCTGGACCTGCCACGCCCTGCGCGAGCAGACTGAGAAGATGTTCCAGGAGGAGTTTGCGACCAACGACATCTGGAGCCACTTCACCGCCGTCCAGGAGGGCCGCATCTTCGCCATGGACCCCTCCATCTTCAACATGAGCGCCACCTTCGACTGGCCGGAGGGCCTGGAGTGGCTCTATAACCTGTTCTACGGCGACGGCGCCGAGACCGAGACACCGACCCAGATCGGCAGCGGGGAGGCTGCGCAATGAGCCGGGCCAGTAACCGGCGCCACCCCGCCGTGGGCCTGGTGGGCTGCCTGGTGCTGGCGGCAATGACCTTCGCGCTGGCGCTTTTCGCCATGAAGACCGGCTCGCTGGATGTGAGCTGGGGCCAGCTCTTCTCCGGCCTCTTCATCTCCTACGACGAGACGGTGGCGCTCATCTACAACCTGCGCTTTCCCCGGATCCTTGTGGCCCTGATGGCCGGCGCAGACCTGGCCGTATCGGGCCTGCTGCTCCAGGCGGCGCTGCGCAACCCCCTGGCCGACCCCGGCATCATCGGCATCTCCGGCGGCGCGGCCTTCGTGGCCTCGCTCATCACGACGCTGGTGCCCACCCTGTTCTTCTCCATCCCCATCTTTGCATTTTTGGGCGGCGTGGCGGCGTATCTGCTCATCTACGCCCTGGCCTGGCGGGGCAGCCTGGACCCGGTGCGCATCATCCTGGTGGGCGTGGCCGTGGCCGCCGTGTTCACGGGGCTCACCGAGGTGCTGGGCGGCATGTCCAACGCCTCGGGCGTGTCGCTGTCCGTGAGCGGCCTCATGCAGCTGGAGTGGAGCGATGTAAAGCAGCTGGCCGTCTACTCGGCCGTGGGCCTGGTGGCCGCGGCGCTGCTGGGGCCGGCGTGCAACCTGATGGCCCTGGAGGATGAGACCATCCGCGGCCTCGGCCACCGGCCGGACCTGCTGCGGCTGGCCATCTCCGGCGCGGCGGTGCTGCTGTGCGCCGCCGTCACCGCCGTGGTGGGCGTCATCGGCTTTCTGGCCCTGCTGGCGCCCCACATGGCCCGCCGCATCGTGGGCAGCGACCACCGGATCCTTTTGCCCTTCACCCTGCTGCTGGGGGCGTTCATCCTCCTGGCGGCCGACACCCTGGGCCGGCTCATCAGCCCGCCGTACGAGATCTCGGCGGCCGTCCTCATGAACATCATCGGCGGCCCGTGCTTTATCATTCTGCTGCGGAGGGAGGCGAAGCGCGTTGGAGGTTGAGCATCTGAAATTTGCCTACGGCGACAAGCCCGTCCTGCAGGACATCTCCTTCACCGTCTCCGAGGGCAAGATCACGACCCTGCTCGGGGCCAACGGCTGCGGCAAGACGACACTGCTGCGGTTGATGACCCGCAACCTGAAGCCCGACAGCGGGACCGTGCGGCTGGACGGCGTGGACATCCTGCGCCTGCGCGCCCGGGAGTTTGCCCGCGCCGCGGCCATCGTCCACCAGAAGAACACGGCTCCGGACGATCTGACCGTCAAAAAGCTGGTCGGCTACGGCCGGCTGCCCCACTCGTCGCTGTTGTTTTCCGGCGGCGCGGAGAATGAGAAGAAGATCGCCTGGGCCATCGAGGCCACGGGGCTGCAGGGGCTGGAGAACCGCCCCATGGGCGCGCTCTCCGGCGGCCAGCGCCAGCGGGCGTTCATCGCCATGGCCCTGGCCCAGGACACGAAGCTGCTGTTTCTCGACGAGCCCACCACCTTCCTCGATGTGCGCTACCAGGTGGAGCTGCTGCGGCTCATCCGCCGGCTCAACCGGGAGCTGGGGCTCACCATCGTGATGGTGCTGCACGACATCAATCAGGCGCTGGCCTACTCCGACGAGGTCATCGGCCTCAAGGACGGAAGGATACTGGTCCGCGGCGCGCCGGAAAAAGTCATCGACGAGACGGTCATCGAGACCCTCTACGACATCCGTCTGCCGCTTCTCAGGCAGGACGGCCGGCAGTTTGTGCTGGCGGTCTGAGAGATGGAACAAGGAGAGAAGAGATTATGATTCGTTTTCAGAAATTCACGGTCAAGGACATCGTGTTCTTGGCCATCATGGCGGCGCTCATGATGCTGTGCGGCGCGGTGTCCATGCCCGTCATGGGCCTGGGCACGGAGCTGTTCGGCATCGAGAACATGTGCACCGCCATCTTCTACGGCCTGGTGGTGAGCCTGGCCGTGCAGAAGGTCCGCAAGCCCGGCGCCGTGACGCTGGTGTGCATCTTCGTGGGCGCCATTCAGCTCATCATGGGGCCCGTAATGTTCCTCACCACCACGCTCAGCGGCCTCATCGCCGAGATCGTCGCGCTCGTCCTCTTCCGCGGCTACGAGAAGGACCGGGCCCTCATCACGGCGGCCACGCTGGTGGCGCCGCTGGGACTGCCGTTCGTGGTGGTCTCCAAGCTGATCCTCCGCGGCCAGAGCCTGAGCGAGGTGTTCCATGTGAGCTGGACGCTGCCCATCATCGCGGCGGGCACGGTGCTTCTGAGCTTCGCCGGGGCCATGCTGGGCCGGAAGATCGGCAGGGAGCTTCGCCGGGCGGGAAAGCTCGTATGATGATGCGCCTTGCCGCCAAGCGGCCGCTGCACCCGTGCGTCTGCGTGCTGTCGGCGCTGGCCGTCTTTGTCATCGGCCTCATGAT
The DNA here is from genome assembly GCA_019421975.1 of Clostridiales bacterium. Classification (GTDB taxonomy): domain Bacteria; phylum Bacillota; class Clostridia; order Oscillospirales; family Oscillospiraceae; genus CAKTFW01. The sequence goes on from JAHZEE010000020.1 coordinate 3,645, forward strand.
GGCCCGGGGCCTGCGCCTGCCCGTGCTGGCGGTGGCGCTGGTGGCCATCTACGCCTGCTTTGGCCTGATCGGATCCACGCTGCGCTGCATGGCCATGATGATTCCGGCGGGCTTTCTCATCGCGCTTGTCACGCTTCTGGTCCGGCAGGATCTGGACGCAGCCGTGGGCATGTGGGCGCGCATCGTGGTCTCCGGCCTTGCCGCGGTGCCAGTCATCACCATGCCCCACATCAACCTGGTCCGCTTTCTCACCCAGCGCCGCTGCCCGCGGATGATCACGCTGGGCATGCTGATCGCGGTCCGGTTTCTGCCCGTGCTGGGCAGCGAGATCGCCCGCATCCGCGAGGCCATGAAGACCCGGGGCGTGCGGGCCTCGCTGTGGAATGTGCGCTGCTTTTACAGGGCCCTTGTGATGCCGCTCATGCTGCGCATCATCAATATGTCCGACACCATGGCCCTGTCGCTGGAGACCCGGGGCTTCGATTTGGAAAACCGCGAGGTGTCGGTCTACCGGCCCGTGCGCTTTTTTGCCCGCGACGGCGTGTTCGCGGCCTGTATCGTCATTCTGCTCGTGGGATTGGGGGTGGCGCCGTTTTGAGCGTCGTGGAGCTTTCGCATGTCTCGTTCCGCTACAGCGAGGCCGGCGACTGGATTTTAAAGGACTGCTCGTTCTCGCTGGAGGCGGGGGAGTTTCTGCTGCTCTCCGGCCCGTCGGGCGAGGGCAAGTCCACCCTTCTGAACCTCATCAACGGCATCATCCCCCACGCGGTGGCCGGCCAGGAGGAGGGCGAGATCCGCATCTGCGGCCAGTCCGTGTCGGGCGTCGCCATGTCCAAGCGGGCCAGGATGGTGGGGAGCGTCCTGCAGAACGCCGACAGCCAGATTGTCAACACCCAGGTGGACGACGAGGTGGCCTTCGGCTGCGAGAATTTCAGGGTGGACCCGGCGGAGATCCACCGGCGGGTCCAGCAGGCCTGCGGACAGATGAAGCTGGAGCCCCAGTGGGCCACGGCCACCCTGTCCGGCGGGCAGAAGCAGCGGCTCATCACCGCCTCCACCCTGGCCATGGGCCAGAAGGTGCTGGTCTTTGACGAGCCGCTTGCCAATCTCGACACCGCGGGCGCGCACCTGCTGCTGCAGACCCTGCGCCGCATGGCCGACGAGGAGGGCTACGCGGTGCTCTTTGTGGAGCACCGGCTGGACATGGCCCTGCCCTATGCCCACCGGGCGGCCTGGCTGGAGGGCGGCCGGCTTGAGGTCTTTTCCGACAAGCAGCAGGCCCTGGGCCGGAATCTGCACCGGATCGAGGATACCGGCCAGACCCCCATCGGGCCGGAGGTGTGTCTGGCCGTGGAGCACCTGCAGTGGGGCGCGGCGGGCAGGCAGATTTTGAAGGACATCTCCTTTTCTCTGCACCGGGGCGAGCGGCTGGTGATCCTGGGGGAGAACGGCTGCGGCAAGACGACCCTGCTGCGGCTACTGGCCCATCTGCAGAAGCCGGGCGGCGGGACCATCACAGCCCACCTCTCCAGCCCCGTCAGGCCCGGCTCGCCCAAGTGGTTCCAAAAGGTCGGCTTTGTCTACCAGAACCCCGTCTACCAGATGTTTCTCTCGTCGGTGGCCGACGAGGTGGCCTACAACGCCGCCTCGCCCGAAGCGGCCCGGGAGCAGATGGAGCGGTTCCACCTGACGCCGATGGCCCAGCGCCACCCCCACTCGCTCTCTGAGGGGCAGAAGCGGCGGGTGAGCATCGCGGCCATCACCGCGGGCGAGCCGGAGATCCTGCTGCTCGACGAGCCGACCGTGGGGCAGGACTACCAGAATTTGCAGATGATCGTGCAGATGCTGAGCCAGCTCCACCGCGCCCGCGGCACGGCCATGGTGACCGTCACCCACGACATCCGCTGCGCCGCGGCCCTGGCCGACCGGGTCCTCTGGATTCAGGACGGCGTCATCCACCGCGCGGGCGGCAAGGAACTCATCGACGAATATTTCACATCGGCGCACGCTGCGCCGAGGGAGGCTAGTTATGTTTAACAAACGACTGTTTGGCCTGGGCGCGCCGGAGCGCGTCTACCTGGTGGGCAATGTGCTCTGCCAGTGGGTGGCCATGCTCTTGAACGCGGTGCTCATGTTCCGCCTGGGCTGGCTGTTCGAGCGGATGTGGACCGGCGCGGCCACATCCGGTGACCTGTGGCAGACTCTGGCGGTCTTTGCCGTGGTCATCGTGGTGCGCGTCGCAACCACCAGGCTCGGCGCCGTGTGCTCATTCCGCGCGTCCACGGGCGTCAAAAATCGCCTGCGGCACAATCTCTACGAGAAGCTGCTGGCCCTGGGGCCCGGCTACACCGAGCAGGTGTCCACCGCCGAGGCCGTGCAGGTGGCCTCTGAGGGCGTCGACCAGCTGGAGACCTACTTCGGCGCGTATCTGCCCCAGCTGTTCTACTGTGTGCTGGCCCCCGTCACCCTCTTTGTGCTCCTGGCGCCGGTGAGCCTGGCCACGGCGGTGGTGCTGCTGGTGTGCGTGCCGCTCATCCCGCTCTCCATCATGGCCGTGCAGAAGTTCGCCAAGCGCCTGCTGGGCAAGTACTGGGGCATCTACGCCTCGCTGGGCGACTGCTTCCTGGAGAATGTGCAGGGCCTCACCACCCTCAAGATCTACGGCGCCGACGCGCGCTACCACAAGCGGATGAACGAGGAGGCCGAGCGCTTCCGCGTCATCACCATGAAGGTGCTCACCATGCAGCTCAACTCCATCATCGTCATGGACACCGTGGCCTACGGCGGCGCGGCGCTGGGCACCATTCTGGCCGTGGCCGGCCTGCAAAACGGCTCTGTGAGCCTGGCCGGCGCCTTTGCCATTGTGCTGCTGGCCGCCGAGTTCTTCCTGCCCATGCGGGCGCTGGGCGGCTACTTTCATGTGGCCATGAACGGCATCGCGGCCTCGGAGAAGATGTTCCGGATTCTGGACCTGCCGGTGCCGGCCGACGGCACAGAGGATCTGCCCAAGGGGCCCATCACCGTGGAGGCAGCGCATCTGAACTTCGCCTACGCCCCGGCCCGGCCCATTTTGAAGGATGTGGCCCTGCAGGCCCTGCCCGGCGGCATCTGCGCCCTGGTGGGCGAGTCCGGCTGCGGCAAGTCCACCATCGCCGGCCTGCTGGCCGGCCGCCTGCGCGGCTACACGGGCAGCATCCGCCTCAACGGCGTGGAGCTGCGCGAGATTCGCAGCGCCCAGCTGCGCCGGCGCGTCACCCTGGTCTCCGACAAGGGCTACCTGTTCCGCGGCACTGTGGAGGACAACCTGCGCATGGGAAAGCCCGACGCCACGGAGCAGGAGCTGGCAGACGCGCTGCGCCAGGTGCTGCTCTACGACTTCTTCGCCGCCCAGCAGGGGCTCAAGACCCCCATCTCCGAGCGGGGCGCCAACCTGTCCGGCGGCCAGTGCCAGCGGCTGAACCTGGCGCGGGCGCTGCTGCGGGGCAGCGACCTGTACCTGTTTGACGAGGTGACCTCCAACATCGACGCCGAGAGCGAGAACGCCATCATGGATGTCATCCGCCGCCTGAGCGAGCGCTGCACCGTGGTGCTCATCTCCCACCGGCTGGCCAATGTGACGGACGCCAGAGGCATCTGCATGATGGCCCGGGGTGAGATCACCGAGCAGGGCACCCACGATGCGCTGCTGGCCCAAAACGGCGGCTACTGCGCGCTCTACACCCAGCAGCGCGCGCTGGAGCAGTACAGCTCCCAGCACAAAAAAGAGGAGGCGATGGTATGAGAACCCGTTCAGGCCCTGCCATTCTGGGCCGGATGATCAAGCTGGTGGCCCCCATGACGGGCTGGATGATCCTGGCCGTGCTCACAGGCTCCCTGGGCCACCTGTGCGCCATCGCCGTGACCGTGCTGGGCGTGCTCGCCGCGCTGACGGCCGCGGGCCTGGTGGGCACGCTGGCCCTCAAGACGGTGCTCATCGTGCTGTTTGTGGCGGCCGTGCTGCGCGGCGTCATGGCATACGCGGAGCAGAACTGCAACCACTACATCGCCTTCAAGCTGCTGGCGCTCATCCGCGACCGGGTCTTTGCGGCCCTGCGCAGGCTGTGCCCGGCCAAGCTTGAGGGCAAGGAGCGGGGCAACCTCATCACCATGATCACCACCGACATCGAGCTTTTGGAGACCTTCTACGCCCACACCATCTCCCCCATCTGCATCGGCACGCTGGTCAGCCTGACCATGGCCGTCTGCCTGTGGCTGCTGCACCCGGTCTTCGGCCTCACGGCCCTGGCGGCCTATGCCATGGTGGGTCTGGTGATCCCCCTGCTCACCACCGGGCGCAGCGCCGAGCAGGGCGCGGAGCAGCGCCGGTGCCAGGGCGCACTGTCCAGCTACTACCTCGACAGCCTGCGCGGGCTCACAGACATCCAGTAGATGGACGCGGGCCAGGCCCGGCTGGCGGGCGTGGAGGCCCACAGTGAGACGCTGGGGCTCTGGCAGAAGCGTATCATCCGCCACAAGGCAGGCGTGGCAGGCGCGGCCGCCGTGTGCGTGCTGCTGTTTCCGGCCATTGTCCTCTTTGAGGGGGCCAGGCTGCAGGCCGGCGGCGCGGTCACGGCGGCGGACACCATCCTGGCCGTGACCGCTCTGATGAGCTCCTTCGGCCCCACGCTGGCGCTCAGCTCCCTGTTCTCCGGCATCAGCCGGATGCTCTCGGCCGGCGACCGGGTTATGGACATCCTCGATGAGCAGCCGGAGACGGCCGACATCCAGGACGGCGCCCAGCCGGACTTCACCGGCGCAGAGGTGGCCCATCTGAGCTTCTCGTACGGCCAGGAGGAGATCCTCCACGACCTGTCCATCCCCTTCCCCCAGGGTCAGATCATCGGCGTGCGCGGCCGCAGCGGCTCGGGCAAGTCGACCCTTCTGAAGCTGCTCATGCGGTTCTGGCGCGCGCCCCAGGACACAGTCCGGGTCTCCGGGCTGGATGTGGACCGGATCCAGACCGCCCATCTGCGCCGGCTGGAGGGCTACATGACCCAGAGCACAGACCTGTTCCACACCACCATTGCGGAGAATCTGCGCATCGGCAAGGCGCAGGCCACAGACGACGAGATTGTCGCCGCGGCCAAAAAGGCCAGCGTCCACGACTTCATTCTGACGCTTCCGCAGGGCTACGAGACCCAGGTGGGCGAGCTGGGCGACACCCTGTCCGGGGGCGAGCGCCAGCGCATCGGCCTGGCCCGGGCCTTTCTGCACGACGCGCCGCTGCTGCTGCTCGACGAGCCGACCAGCAGCCTCGACAGCCTCAACGAGGGCATCATCCTCAAGGCCCTGCGGGAGGAGGGCGCGGCGCGCACCGTGGTGCTGGTAAGTCACCGCAAGTCCACCATGGGCGTGGCCGATGCGGTCTACACCGTGGAAAACGGGCGGATGTGTTGAAACAAAGGTTCCCTGGCCTGCCTGAGCAGGCTGGGGAATTTTTTCATTTTTTGCACAAATTTTCCCAAATCCGGTGTGTAAAACTGGGAATGTATGCTATAATAGGGGTCGGATTTTGGGGCGCGCTTGATCTGCGCTCCACCGGCGCCACTCCACATCACAACCGGAAAGAGAGGCCATCGCCATGAACCACCACCGCAATGGCTCCTTCAGTTCCTCTGTGGGCTTTGTCATCGCCTGTGTCGGCTCCGCCGTGGGCCTGGGCAATATCTGGATGTTTCCCTACCGGGTCGGCCAATACGGCGGCGCGGCGTTTCTGATCCCCTACCT
>JAHZEE010000020.1:9420-14351 GCA_019421975.1 Clostridiales bacterium
TGTTCGGGTGGGTGGGTCTGTCGGCGGAGTTCGGCATCGGCAGGCTCGCCGGCACGGGCACCATCGGCGCCTATGAGTATTGCTACGCCAGCCGGGGCAAAAAGGCCTTTGGCACCGTCATCAGCTGGATCCCGCTGCTCGGCTCTCTTGGCATCGCCATCGGCTACGCGGTGATTCTGGGCTGGGTGCTGCGCAGCCTGGGCGGTGCGGTGAGCGGCGCGCTGCTACAGACCGACGCGTCCGCTTTTTTTCATCAGGCCACAGGGGCGTTCGGCTCCGTGGGGTGGCATACGGCCGTGGTGGTCCTTGTGTGCCTGATTCTGCTCTGCGGCGTCAAAATCGGCATTGAAAAGGTCAGCAAGGTCATGATGCCTCTGTTCTTTTTGCTGTTTCTGGTGCTCGCCGTCTGGGTGGGCTTTTTGCCGGGCGCCAGAGCGGGCTACCAGTTTCTGTTTGTGCCCAACTGGAGCGCGCTGCTGCGCGCCGACACCTGGGTCATGGCCATGGGACAGGCCTTTTTCTCCCTGTCCATCACAGGCTCCGGCATGATCGTCTACGGCGCCTATCTCGACCGAAGCGTGGACATCCCCAAGGCCAGCTTGCGCACGGCGCTGTTCGACACCCTGGCCGCCATGCTCTCCGGCCTTGCCATCATGCCGGCGGTCTTTGCCTTCGGCGTGGATGTGACGAGCGGCCCGTCGCTCATGTTTGTGACCCTTCCGACGGTGTTCCAGCAGATGCCCTTGGGGAGGCTGTTTGCCGTCTTTTTCTTTCTCTCCGTGGCCTTCGCGGGCATCACCTCGCTCATGAACATGTTTGAGGCCGTGACCGAGAGCTGGCAGCACAAGTTTGGCCTGCCACGCCGCGCGGCTGTTCTCATCTGCAGCGCCATCACGCTGCTTGTGGGCCTGCTGATCGAGCAGGAGGCCCGGGTGGGCAACTGGCTGGACTTTGTCACCATCGTCATCGTGCCCATCGGCGCGGTGCTGGGCGCCATCTCCATCTACTATGTGCTCGGCTGGCCCAAAATCCGGGCAGAGCTGGAGCTGGGCCGGGAGAAAAAACTGCACAGCTCCTTTGGCATCACGGGAAAATTCATCTATGTGCCCCTCACCATTTTGGTGCTGGTATTGGGCTTTGTCTATGGCGGCATCGGATGACGCCTGGCCCACCAAATTTGACGGTTTTCTTGTCCGCGCTGTGCTACACTCACAAAAAAGCGCGGGCCGGATTCCAAATATCATAAAAAGAAACAGAAAGGATGATTCTCTATGAAGTTAGAAAAGCAGATTATCCTGGTCACCGCGGCCACCCGCGGCATCGGCCTGGCAACTGTGAAGGCCGCCGCCCAGGAAGGCGCCACTGTCTACATGGCCGCCCGCAACATGGACCGCGCCAGAGAGCTCACGCGCGAGATGGATGCCAAGGGCTGGCGGGTACACTGCGTCTACAACGACGCCACCAAGCCGGAGACTTTCCAGACCATGGTGGACGAGGTCACCAAGAATGGGGGCCGCATCGACACGCTGGTCAACAACCTCGGCTACTCCGACCCCGCGGTCGACCTGGAAGACTTCCTGCACATTGTCGAGCTCAATGTGAGAAGCGTCTTTCTGGCAAGCCAGGCTGCCATCCTGCACATGCGCGACATCCACAAGGGCAACATTGTGAATGTCTCTGCCCTCGACAGCGAGGTGCCCAACATCACCCAGATCGGCTTCGGCACGGCCAAGGCCGCCATCAACCACCTGACCAGGCAGATCGCCGTCCAGGAGGCCCGCCACCGCATCCGCTGCAACGCGGTCCTGCCCGGCGTCACGGCCACGGAGGCCCTCAACGAGATGCCGGCGGACTTCCACGACCTGGTGCTGCACCACACCCCCATTCCCCGCTTTGCCACCAAGGAGGAGATCGCCGAGGCGGTGATGTACTTCGCCAGCCCCACCTCGACCTTCACCACCGGCCAGCTGTTGGCCGTCGCCGGCGGCTTCGGCATGCCGACGCCGCTGTTCTCCGACAAGCTCGACCAGCTCGAGGGCCGCTGAACCTGACAGAAAAGAGGCAGCATATGACAAGACGGACTTTCTTTCTGGCCAGCTTCTGGATTCTGCTGCTGGCGGTCCTGGTGCTCATCTGGCAGCTTGCCACGGTCCACAGCCAGCGGGACTTTCTGCAAAAGAGCGTGGACGAGCGGTTCGTCTCCCACTTTTCTCTGCTCTGCGACAGCCTGTTTTCTCAGGACCCGGTGGACACAGACACAGCCCGGGCCAGCGCCCAGGTCTGCACCAGCCTGTTTCCCCTGAGCTCCTACGGCGCAGACGAGAGCCTGCAGAACATCCTGCTGTCGCTCAAGCAGATGGTGCCGCCGGATCAGATCTATCTGCCCTCCGTCAGCCCGTCTCTGGCCGACGCCATCGGCGCACTGCGCCTGCACATGGAGGACACGGCCCAGACAGATGCGGTGTGGGCCGCCCTGTCGGCCAGCCTCAAAATTCTCCCGGCGGCATAGGCGCCTCTTTACTCCCGTGTCAGAATCTGTTATAAAAAAGGCAGGGCCCCAGAGGGCGCTGCCTTTTTTATCTGTCTGGGGCCGGGAAAGAGAGGATTTGAAATGGTAACCTGTAATCATCTGTTGGACAACCCGAATCTACATGTGGTGGAGCAGTTGGGAAACATCCGGGTTCTGGAATATGAGAAGGATCTGAGCGTCACGCCGCAGACGGCCATGAACAGCTACTTCGCCTCCCAGATGGACCTGCGCCGCCGCCAGGTCCTCATCGAGCTGCAAAACGACTCGTACATCATCCAGGCCGGGGCCATGCAGTGGACCTGCGGCAGTGTGGAGGCCTCCTCGGGCATCAAGGGCGTGGGCGATCTGCTGGGCAAGGCCATCGCCTCCAAGGTCACCAAGGAGAGCGCGGTCAAGCCGGAGTACCGCGGCAGCGGCTTTCTGATGCTCGAGCCCACCTACCGCCACATTCTGCTGCTGGATGTGGGCCAGTGGAGCGGTCTGGTGCTCGATGACGGCCTGTTTCTGGCGGCCTCCGGCACGGTCCGGCAGCGGGTGGTGGCCCGCACCAATGTCTCCTCGGCTGTGCTGGGAAAGGAGGGGCTGTTCAACCTCTGCCTGGAGGGGCAGGGTATCGTAGCGCTGGAGAGCCCCACGCCCCGGGACGAGCTCATCGAGTTCGAGCTGGACAACGATGTGCTGCGCATCGACGGCAATATGGCCATCGCCTGGTCCAACAGCCTGAACTTCTCCGTGGAGAAGTCCACCAAGAGCCTGCTTGGCTCGGCGGTGTCCGGCGAGGGCTTTGTCAATGTCTACCGCGGCACCGGCAAGGTGCTCATGGCGCCGGTGGAGTGAGGCGCGCAAAAACGGGATGGAGCCAGACTCCATCCCGTTTTTTTACTGCTGGGCAGCCTCCAGCTGCCGGATTTTTTTCATCTCCCGGCGAATGAGAATCACCGAGATCACACAGGCCGTAAAGTCCGCCACCGGCCCGGCGTACATGATGCCGTCGATGCCGAATTTCAGGGGCAGCAGCAGCACCAGCGGCACCAGCAGAAACACCTGCCGGCTCAGCGAGAGCAGCGCGCCCTTGAGGGGCTTTCCAATGGCGGAAAAGAAGTTGGACGAGAGGATCTGCACCCCCATCACGAGCACCATAAACAGGAAGGTGCGCATGAAGCGGACGGCGAACTCATAATACAGGTCGCTGCCGCTGCCGAACAGGGCGATGATCTGGGTCGGGAAGAACTGGAACAGGATCCAGCCCACAGTGGAGATGACCAGCGCGCAGGTGATGGCCAGCTTATAGATGGCCCGCACACGGGCGTAGTTCTGCGCGCCGTAGTTGAAGCCGATAATGGGCTGGGAGCCCTGGCTCAGACCGATGATGACCGAGAGCAGGATGGCATTGGTCTTCATGACAATGCCCACCGCCGCCAGAGGGATCTCCTTGCCGTAGATGGACAATCCGCCATAGTAGGTGAGCGAGTTGTTGATGACGATCTGCACGATGCACAGCGCCACCTGGTTGAGACTGCTGCTCATGCCCAGCGCCATGACGCGCAGGCACTCGCCGGTCTGGGGCCGGAAATGGCTGCGGTGCAGACGCACATGGCGGAACTTGCGCAAATACAGCAGCGCCGCGACCACCGAGACCACCTGGCCCAGCACCGTGGCGATGGCCGCGCCCGCCATGCCCATCTCAAAGGTGAAAATAAAGATGGGGTCGAGGATCGTGTTGACAATGGCGCCGGAGAGCATGCACATCATGGAGTATTTTGGGCTGCCGTCGGCCCGGGCCAGGTTGCTCAGGCCATTGATGACGACCAGCAGCGGCATGCCCAGCGCCACAATGCGGGTGTACTCCACCGCATAGGGCAAAATCTCGTCCGTACAGCCGAACAGGTACAGCAGCGGCTGCAGAAACACCTCGATGGCAACGCAGTAGACAACGCCCAGCACCACCATCAGGAACACTGCGTTGCCCACCGCCTGGGCCGCCTTGTCCGGGTTGCCCGCGCCCAGCTCCAGGGAGAAGCGCGAGGCGCTGCCGATGCCGATGAGCAGCGCGATGGCCAGACAGATGGTGGTCAGGGGAAAGGCCACATTGGTGGCCGCGTTGCCCAGGTATCCCACGCCCTGGCCGATAAAGATCTGGTCTACAATATTGTAAAGGGAGCTCACCACCATGGCGATGATGCTGGGCACCGCATAGCCCCGCAGCAGCTTGGGCAGCCGCTCGTAGCCCAGTGGATTTTTTGTCTCTTCCATTCTATTCCTCCTCTTCTCTGCACAGCGCCACCGCGCGCCGGGCCATCTGTTCCAGCAGGCGCTGGAACTGCGCCGCCTCTGCGTCCGGCATGCCCTCGATGAGTGCATACTGCCACTGCTCACAGATCCGCCGGATCTGAGGATACAC
>JAHZEE010000200.1:0-942 GCA_019421975.1 Clostridiales bacterium
AGAGCTTCACAAGCAGCCTGTGCAACTGCAGCATGGACTCCATCAAGAGCTGCAGCTGCCCCGAGGCCGTTGTGGATGTGGTGGACCCCGTCATTCTGAGCGCAACCCTGGAAGACGCCTGCAACTGCAACTGCTGCCGTCCGGAGCCGCCCTGCGATCTGCCGCAGGCCATCTGCGCCTGCTTCGACGACGAGCTGGTGCTCGGCGGCGAGGCCAAACGCCTGCTGGTCACGCTGGGCCAGTTCTCCATCATCCGCCTGCAGCGGGATACGCAGCTGCTCATCCCCGCCTACGACTACTGCATCCCCACCAAGGACTGCGACGACACCGCCATCGGCCCCAACGAGAGCCCCTGCGATCTGTTCAGCCGCATCTCGTTCCCCATCGATGAGTTTTTCCCGACTTCCTGCGATACCAACAGCTGCGGCTGTGGCTGCAACAGCAACAGCAATTCCAACTCCAACAACTGCGGTTACCGCACCTGCGGCAACTGACAGCACACAAAAAAGACGCGGACCTTCGTCCGCGTCTTTTTTCTTATATCGGGCTCCAGAGCAGCACTGCAGCCGCCAGAATCAGCTGCAGCCCAAAGATCACCGGGATGCCGACGGAAAATTTGGCCTTCCGCGTCTTGTGGTGAAAAAAACGCATTCCGAGCCAGCTCCCCACGCTGCCCCCCAGCGCGGCCGTCATGAGCAGGACCGACTCCGGAATCCGCCGCATCCTGTGCTGCGCAAAACGCTTGTCTGCATACATCAGAAGCAAAGCGAGTAAATTAAAGAAAGCAAGATAGAGCCAAATCAGCGTTTCCACATCTGATCCCATCCTTTCTCTGGAGGTGCCTTCGTTGAAATTCTGGATGCTTCCCCTGCTTTTACTCGCCCTGCTGACCGGCTGTGGTCAGGCTCCCGCTGCAAAGACCGCCGCGGAAGCCGCCGCAGT
>JAHZEE010000200.1:952-3070 GCA_019421975.1 Clostridiales bacterium
CTTCAGCATTATCTTCGCCGTCCCGATGGACGCCGTTCTGGAGACCTTCTATGGCGACTGGAATGAGCAGCGCTACACCCAGACAGATGGAGACTATGAGATCTCCGCCCATACGCTCCTTGACGCCTCCGTCTCAGGGCGGATTGCGTCGCTCACCGGCCGCGACGCCGCGCAGCAGACCGTCATCCAATCCCAGCGCTTTGGGATGACCCAGACGGAATTCAGCTGGTATGACGCCGCACAGGACCGCGCCTGCCGCGCCGCCATCCTATCCGACGGCGCCTACTGCTACGAACTGATTTTTTCCGTCGATGCAGACAAGCAGGCCGAATACAACGACTGTATCCGCTCTGTGTTCTCCTCCTTCGGTCTCTTTACCGACGAGCACTATTGAGGGTATCTGCGCTCCAGATGGGCGATCACATCCGCCAGCGCGTCCTCACGGCAGGCACGGACCTGAATGACCCCCGGCGTATTGCGCACCTCCGGCCGTGCGGAGGCCGGGACAAACCCCTGCGCCCCGACCCGCAGCATGGGAAGATCATTCCAGTTGTCTCCCACGCAGTACAGATGCTCTGCATGCATGCCCAGCATCTGGCGCAGCCGGTCCACGCCCGACCCTTTATTGGTGCCGAATGCGTTGGCATCCAAAATGCCGCCGGAAAGCGCCACATCGTATCGCCCCTTCCAGTGCTTCAGGAAAAAGGCCGTCACAGCCCTGCTGAGCATGGTCTCCTCATAGCACTGCGGCGCAATCACGGCAATTTTGGTACAGGCCTTTGGCAGCTGCTCCACAGTGCGGGGCGTCCCGGTACCCCCCATCCGGTCCAGATGCTTCTGTACCCCCGCATTCCAGCGCACCACATAGATCTCAAAGTCCCGGTGGACCTCAATGCCCACCTCCGGAAAGTGGTGCAGGATCTGTTTTAGATCTGCCTCAAATCCAACCGGAAGTGTGTCCTGATATAGAATCTCATCGGTTTCTGTTGAAAAAATCACCGCGCCATTGCTGAGGATCACCGGCGCGTTGAGCAAAAGCCCCTGCCGGATTCCCTGAAAGCTGTGCAAGTCCCGTCCTGTGGAGACGGTAAAGGTTCCGCCCTCCGACATAAAATAAGAGATTGCCTGCCGGTTTCCCTCTGACAGTTGCGTCTGTCCAAAGGGCATCAGGGTATCATCATAGTCCGCAGCCAATAAAACGCCTTCAAATCTTCCCACCTGTGTCTCTCCCTCCATTTCTGTTATGATAGCGAATTTTTGACCAAAACGCAATCCAATGGTTTTTTATTAACATTTCTTAACAGAAGTTGACTTTTCTTTATGATCTTTTTATCATAGAGGTGTATGGAGAGAGGAGGCAAACCTTGAATCTCTCATTCTATGATTTTTGCTGGCTGTTTTTTATCTACGGTTTCCTGGGCTGGTGCGCCGAGGTCGGCTTTGCCGCCATTGACGAAGGCCGATTCGTAAACCGTGGATTTTTGAATGGTCCCATCTGCCCGATCTACGGGGTGGGTGTGATACTCATCATCTTAATACTTACCACCTATACGAGACATATTTTGACCCTGTTCTTTGGCTCCATGATTTTGGCCACAGCGCTGGAATACCTCACAGGCTGGTTTCTGGAGCGGGTATTCCACGCCAAGTGGTGGGACTATACCAAGTATCCATTCAACTATCGGGGCTATATCTGTCTGGAGTTTTCACTGCTGTGGGGATTTGCCGCCACCTTTATGGTCAAATTGGTCCACCCCGCCATTGTGAAGCTCATCCACCTCACCCCGCCGGTGCTGGGCATGTTCCTGCTGCTGCTGTTATTTGGGCTGATTCTTGCCGATTTCATTGCGACACTTGCTTCGATCCGCAATCTGCAGCGCAGGCTGCAGCGCCTGACCGCATTTGCCAATGAGATCCACGGCCTGTCCGACCGCATGGGGAGCGCGATCTCCGGCACTGTGATGGACACCCGCCGGAAGGTAAATGAGGCATTTATAAAATACGACGGCTATGTCAAGCTCTATGTGCAGCACCGCGAAGAGGAGCGGGGCCTTGCCGAGCAGCATCGCAGCGAGGAAAAAGCTCTGGCGGAGCGGCATCGGGCGCTGGAGCAGGCGC
>JAHZEE010000201.1 GCA_019421975.1 Clostridiales bacterium
GTCATCTGAGCCCTATTTACCCTGAAATTCCGGCTCCCGCTTCTCCAAAAAGGAGAAAATCCCGGTGCGGTAGTCCTCGGTGAATCCACAGGCATACTGGGCCGATGCCTCCTGCTTGAGATAGGCGTCCAAATCGGTGAACTGGGACGCATACAGAAGCGATTTCATCTGGCCATAGGCGTAGGTGGGGCCGGCGGCGAGCCGCTCTGCCAGCACCTGGGTGCGGTGGGGAAGCGCGTCTCTTTCGCAGACCTCACAGACAAAGCCAAGGGCCTTTCCCTCTGCGGCGGAGACCGGCGTGCCCAGCATGGCCAGCTGCATGGCCCGCCGGATTCCCACGGTCCGGCTCAGCAGGAAGAGCCCGCCGGCGTCCGGCACAAGGCCGATTTTCCAAAAGGCCTGGCAGAAGGCGGCGTCCTCAGAGGCGATGCAGAGGTCGCAGGCCAGCGCCAGGTTGAATGCGGCCCCATAGACCGCGCCGAACACAGAGGCGATGATGGGCTTTGGCATGGTGAGCATCAGCCGGACGATGTCGTCAATTTTGGTGACGGTGCGCTCGAGAATGTTGCAGCCTGCGCGGCAGACCTCCGCCATCTCCTTGACATCGCCGCCGGCGCTGAAGATCCGCCCGGCGCCGCTCAGAACGACTGCGCGGACCTCGGGATCGGCGCTGGCCTGCTGCAGAGCGGCAAGCACCTCGTCGCACATGGTCTCATCGAAGGCGTTGAGCGTCCTGGGAGCATCTAAAAGGATGCTCGCAACCGCGCCCTTCTTGTGGGTTTGCAGGTGCGTATATTTCATGGCATCGGACTGCCCCTTTCCAATCGACAATGAGATGCTTTGGAATTGACACTATTATTGCATCAAGTGGTGGTGTTTTGCAATGGGTTTCTGCACTTTCTGCGTTTTGTATAAAATATACAATTTTTAACTGGATCAAATCACAATATAGGAGATATTTGACACATTTTCTGCGGAGAATTTCTAGAATTATCCAAATTGGATCAACCAGTTTGCATCAAATCACAGAAAAGGAGAAAAAACGCGCCCGGATTGCTGCATTTTTGCAGCAATCCGGGCGCGGGAGATCCTCATTTCATCAGGCCCTTTTGAACATAGACCTGCCGTTTTCGGATGAAGGTGGAGCTGTCCATACCAAGACATTTTGCCGCGCTGCGGGCGCTTTTGCACTGCTGCAATGCCTGGCTCATATAGTCGGCCTCCAGCTGCTCGAGCTTTTGCCGCAGGTTGATCTGTTTGGGAAGCTGCTCTATGGTCTGGGCGACCCTCTTCTGCTTGCAGCCCAAAAACAAATCCTGCAGCTCAATGGTGCCTCCCTCGCTGATGACGACTGCGCGGTGGACCAGATTTTTGAGCTCCCGGATATTGCCGGGCCAGTCGTACATCAAAAGGCGCGGATAGACCTCCGGGGCAAATTTTTTCTGCGTGCCATACTGCCGATTAAATTGCTCAAGAAACTCATTTAGGAGCGGGATGATATCGTCCTTTTTCTCCCCCAGCGCCGGCAGATTGATGGGAAAGACCCCCAGTACGAAGCTCCACTCGGCATTGACCCGGGGATCCTGGTCCAAATCAGCCTCCTCCAGCACACTGCCGATGATCAGGCGGATGTCGGCCTTTTTGACGCGCCCTGTGGCAGAGACCAGCAGACCGCGGTGGACCAGATCCAGAAGCCGCGCCTGAATGGGAAGGGGAATGGCGGTCAGCTCGTCAAAATAGGCGGTCCCGCCGTCGACGATGTCGAGCAGACCGTCGACATGCCGCCCCTCCGCGTCCTCATAGCCAAACAGCTCCCGCTCGCTGGCGCCGTCTAAAATGGAGTTTCCGTAGATATGGACAAAGTGCCGGCCGCTGCGGTTGGAGTGGGCGTGGATGTAGCGCGCCACATTTTCCTTGCCAATGCCCCTGGGGCCGTGCAGAAAGACCGGCACATCGGTTCCGGCCACCTTTTTGGCGGCGATGTAGATGCTGATGGTCTTGCTGTCCACGGCCAGATGGTTCCGGTCAGAGGAGAAATCTGAGCGGATCTGCGCCAGATGCTGGTAGTATTGATCGCTCCAGTCGGCGCGGTGCAGCTCCCGTTCAAGCCGCTGTACCGCCTCGAGATCCTGCACGGCCGCGATCACAAACTGGATCCTCCCGTCGGCATCCGGGACCGGCAGGCTCTGCAGAAACGCCTTGCGGTTTGAGTTGAAGATCACGCTGCCGGACTGGGGGGCCTTGTGCAGAAGCGCATCCAGCGAGGGGCTGTTGGAGATCACGCCCTCCTCCAGCAGCGCAGAGAGCTGCCTGCCGGCCACGGTCTCGTGCGCAAGGCCGGTGACCTCGGTGTAGCGCCGGTTGACCTGCCGGATGACGCCGTCTGGATCGATGAGCGCTATCCCGACCGGCGCGTGCTCCAGCGCCAGAGCGCACCAGTTCTCGATGGATTCCATGAAGATCTCCTCCCTTTTTGTCTAAGGTGTTGGCTGGGACGCTGTGCCGGGCGCTGCATAGAACGCCCTGGCGTAGACAAGCGCGCCCTGAAGAGGCTGCGCCCGCTGCAGCTGAAGGGCCATAAAGTTCCGGGATGGAATGCCGCTTGGGACTGTGACGCCCAAATCTGCCGCCGGGCCATATCCGAATCTGGGGTAATAGCGCTCGCTTCCCAGCACCATGATATAGGAGTACCCCAGATGCGCGGCAATTCTATGGCCCTTTTGTATCAGCGCAGACCCGACGCCCTGTCTTTGAAAGGCGGGCTTCACAGACAGCGGCGCCAGCACGAGGACGACCGTCTGGCCGACATGCGCCTTCGTAAACAGAATATGGCCGGCCAGCACGCCGTCTATTTCGGCAACCAGAGATAATTCGGGCAAAAATGCGTCGCTCTGCCGCAGCGCTGCAACCAGATCCTGCTCGTTGCCGTCCGCGTGCTCGGCGGTCGCAAATGCCTCCCTGATGAGGGAATACACTTCGGCGTAGTCCGCGGGTAATTCCTGTCGAATGCGCATAAAGACCTCCTGGCCCGACCGGTGAGACAGGGCCGTAAATATTGATTATCTT
>JAHZEE010000202.1 GCA_019421975.1 Clostridiales bacterium
CTTCATGATGCTGGCCGGGCTGTTGTAGTGCAGGCCGATGAAGCGGGCTGCGCGCTCCTTGCTGACAGCCGTAGACAGCTTGGTGATGGAGATAGAGGAGGTGTTGGAGGCGATCACGGTGCTCTGCTTGCAGGCCTCGTCCAGTCTCTTGAAGATGTCGGACTTGACCTCAAAAACTTCCAGGGCTGCCTCTACAATCAGGTCGCAGTCAGCATAGTCGGCAACGCTGTCGGCCGTGCAGGTGACCTTGATGTTGTTCATGGCCGCAGCCTTCTCTTCCTCGGTCATCTTGCCCTTGGCCACACGCTTTGCCAGCATGCCGTCCAGGCGCTTCTTGCCGTTCTCTGCAAACTCCAGCTTAATGTCGCCCAAAACGGTCTCATAACCAGCCTGCGCAAAGCACAGTGCGATTTCGGCGCCCATCATGCCGGCGCCAACGACGCCAAACTTTTTCATTTCCATTTGCATAAGCCTCCCATATATTGTACATAATGCGTAGCATATGTGCATCATCAAGAAACGCGCAATCGGGAATAGCTCCGATTACGCATTTTCCGAGGTGCATCTCTGTATTGAAATTATAGCACTTTTCCTTCTAAATGGAACTATTTTTGCATCTCTCTCACTATTTTTTACATATTGAATGATTTTGGATTCGTATTTTTAGCTATGTTACCAATTGATTTCTACTATTTTAGAAAACCAAATCTGGAAATTGTGAAATTTTACACAATGCCTTTTACGGCTTTTTTACACCCAATTTCCCATCTTTTTGGGAATTCCCACTGTAAATTCCCTCTTTCCTGATATTATACAATTTGAACAGCGGATCCAGGCCCGCCGCTGCCGTTCCCCTGCCCGTCCCTTTTTCCGGTTTTTCCCCCATGATGTGACAAAAACCCCGGCGATGCAAATTGCGTCGCCGGGGTTTCAAATGCCCACGCTTTCTTACAAATTTGTTACGAATTCTCCTCTGGCGCCACTTCGATCTTCAGATCCTCGCCCTGCACGGTGACCATCAGGCGGCTCTCCGGGGTGATATCGCCCTCAATCATCTTTTTGGCCAGCAGGGTCTCCACCGTGTGCTGCAGATAGCGGCGCAGCGGGCGGGCGCCGTACAGCGGATCGTAGGCCGCATCGATGATATGGTCCTTTGCCTCCTGTGTCAGCTCCACTGTCAGCTGCTTATCCGCCAGGCGGCGGTTGAGCTGCTGCATCTGCAGGTCAATAATCGAGGTCATATTGGCCTTCGTCAGCGGTTTGTAGAACACAATCTCGTCCAGGCGGTTGAGAAACTCCGGCCGGAACTGGGTCTTGAGCATCTGCTCCACCTGGCCTCTCGCCTCTTCCGTGATCTCGCCGTCCGGGCCGATTCCCTCCAGGAGATACTGCGAGCCGAGGTTGGAGGTCAAAATGATGATGGTGTTGCTGAAGTCCACCACACGGCCCTGGGAATCGGTGATATGGCCGTCGTCCAGAACCTGCAGCAGCGTGTTGAACACATCGGGGTGGGCCTTTTCGATCTCGTCGAACAGCACCACGGAGTATGGTTTCCGGCGCACAGCCTCTGTCAGCTGGCCGCCCTCCTCATAGCCCACATATCCGGGAGGCGCGCCGATGAGGCGGGAGACGGAGAACTTCTCCATATACTCGGACATGTCCAGCCGCACCATGTTCCGCTCATCGTCAAACAGCGCCTCGGAGAGCGCCTTGGCCAGCTCCGTCTTGCCGACGCCCGTGGGGCCGAGGAACAGGAAGCTGCCGATGGGCCGGCCGGGATCCTGGATGCCGGCACGGGAGCGGAGAATCGCCTCCGTCACACGCCGGACCGCCTCGTCCTGCCCCACGACCCGCTTGTGCAGCGTGTCCTCCAGGTGCAGCAGCTTCTCGCGCTCGCCCTCTACCAGACGCGCCACCGGGATCCCCGTCCAGCGCTCAATGATCTGTGCGATCTCCTCCTCGGTCACCTTATCCCGCAGCAGGCTCTGATCTGCGCCGTTCTGTGCCAGGCGCTCCTGCTCCTCCAGCTGCTTTTTCACCTCTGGCAGGCGGCCGTATTTGAGCTCTGCCGCCCTCTCCAGATCATAGGCCTGCTCGGCCTGCTCAATCTCGCGGTTGAGGCTCTCCACCTGGCCGCGCAGCTCCTGTACTTTCCCAATGGCGTTTTTCTCGTTCTCCCACTTTGCCTTCATGGTGTTGAACGAATCGCGCTGCTCCGCCAGTTCCTTCTGCAGCTCCTGCAGCCGCGCAACCGACAGCTTATCCTCCTCATGCTTGAGGGCCTGCTCCTCAATTTCCATCTGAATGATGGAGCGGCGGACCTTGTCCAGCTCCATCGGCATGGAATCCATCTCCGTGCGGATCATGGCGCAGGCTTCGTCGATCAGATCAATGGCCTTGTCGGGCAAAAAGCGGTCGGTGATATACCGATGGGAGAGGGTCACAGCTGCAATGATGGCAGGATCTGTGATCTTGACGCCGTGGAAGACCTCATACCGCTCCTCCAGGCCGCGCAGAATTGCAATGGTGTCCTCCACCGTCGGCTCATTGACCATGACAGTCTGGAACCGGCGCTCCAGGGCCGGGTCTTTTTCAATATACATCCGGTACTCATCGAGGGTCGTGGCGCCGATGCAGTGCAGCTCACCTCTGGCCAGCATGGGCTTGAGCAGGTTGCCCGCATCCATGCTGCCCTCGGTCTTGCCGGCGCCGACAATGGTGTGGATCTCATCGATGAACAGGATAATCCGGCCCTCACTCTTCTTGACCTCCGCCAGCACGGCCTTCAGCCGCTCTTCAAACTCGCCGCGGTATTTGGCGCCCGCCACCAGAGAGCCCATATCCAACGAAAAGATGGTCTTGTCCTGCAGGCTCTTCGGCACATCGCCGCGGACAATCCGCTGGGCAAGGCCCTCCACAATCGCCGTCTTGCCGACGCCCGGCTCGCCGATCAGGCAGGGGTTATTCTTCGTCTTGCGGGACAGAATCCGAATGACATTCCGGATCTCGTCGTCCCGGCCGATGACCGGATCCATCTTATTCTCCCGGGCCTGTGCG
>JAHZEE010000203.1 GCA_019421975.1 Clostridiales bacterium
GCGGTGCGGCGGTGGTGGCCACCGGCCGCAGCGACTATCCCAACCAGATCAACAATGTCCTGGCGTTTCCCGGCATCTTCCGCGGCGCATTGGATGTGCGCGCCAGCGAGATCAACGACGAGATGAAGCTGGCCGCGGCCCGCGCCCTGGCGGAGCTGGTGGGCGGCGCGCTCAGCGCAGACTACATCATCCCGGAGGCCTTCGACCCGCGCGCCGCGCAGGCGGTGGCCCAGGCGGTGGCCCAGGCCGCGCGGCAGAGCGGCGTGGCCAGAATTTGAGAGAACAACAGGCGGCCTAAAAGGCCGCCTGTTTTTTATAGTGCGCGCCCCTGGGGCAGCCCCAGCTGGTAGACCCGGTTGGCGTTGTCAAAGAACACCCGGTCCCACTCGGAGCGGGGGATCAGATGCTCGATGAATCCGCGGTACTCCTTCAGGTTGACGGCCGGAAAGTCCGTGCCGAACAGGAAGCGGTCGTAGTCGTCCACATAGGCGATCCAGGCCTTGAGCTGGGCGAGATAGCCGGCCTGCCTGGCGTAATACCGGGCCGCGTCAAACCGCCCCTCCAGAAGACCGGACAGGTCCGCGCACACATTGGGGTTCTTTTCGAGCACCGCGGCGGCGTCGGCCAAAAAGGGATTGCCGAAGTGGCACATCACAAACTGCACCCCGGGGTGCTGGGCCGCGGCGGCGTCGACGGTGAGCGGGTGGCAGTAGCGCAGCTGCGCGCCCGGCATGGCCGTCATCCCCGTGTGGACCGCGACCGGCTTTTCGTATTTGGCCGCCAGCTCATAGACAAAGTCAAAGCAGGGATCTGTGATGTACACCGCGTTGTAGCCCGGATAGAGCTTGATGCCGACACAGCCCTCCCGCCGCAGATTCTCCTCGGTCAGACGCCGCATGGCGGCCGCATCACAGCGGGACGAGGGGCCGTCGAGGCCGATACAGTAGCGTAAAAACGGCGGGTAGGCGTGGGCGTCCGGCTCCAGCGTGTGGTTGGACATGACGATGCCCATGGCGATGTCGTGGGCGGCGTAGTAGCCGGAAAGATAGTCGGCCGTACATTCATGCCCCACCGCGCCGGCCATGGCGGCAGTCTGCGGGCTGGGGGCGAAGAGGTGCAGATGGGCGTCGATGATGGGCATTGAAATCCCCTCCTAGATTTAGAATTAAATCATTATAGCATTTTTGCGGCTGCTTGGCAACTTTGGGACATATAGTTGGGGAGGGGGGGGATGGAGAGGCGCGCTGGATGTACCGCGGCAGTGGGACTTGTGTTGTTTTTTCTGGGACTGTGGCAGATCACCCGGTCCTTTCGGCCTGCGGATCTGCAGATTCGCCTGGAGGGCTGCCAAAACTGGTGGCGCGGCGCGCTGGTGGGCACGGTGCTCACTGCGGTCAGCCAGTCCTCCTCGGCGGTGACGGTGCTGCTGATGGCGGCGGTGTCCGCCCGGCAGCTCTCGCTGCGCGCCGCCTTCGGGATTTTGCTGGGCGCGAACATCGGCACGACGGCCACCGCCTGGCTCGCCCAGCTGGGCCAGCTGCCCGGAGCGGTGGGGCTGGTACTGCCGGCGCTGCTGTGCCTGCTGCTAATCTGGCAGACAAGGCGCTGCCGGGCGGCGCTGGGCCTGGCGCTGCTGCTGTTCGGGATGCACACCATGACCACAGGCGCGCAGGCGCTGCTGCAGGGGCAGGGGACTGAGCTTCTGCAGCAGGCCCTGCAGACGCCCTGGCGCGGCGGCCTCTGGGGGGCGGGGGTGACTGCGGTGCTGCAGAGCTCCTCTGTGACGGTGGGGATGCTGCAGGCCGCCGTCTCCAGCGGCGCGCTCAGCATGGCTGCCGCCGCGCCGGTGGTGGCGGGCAACAACCTGGGCACCTGTGTGACGGCGCTGCTGGCGGCCATCCCGGCGGCCAGGGGCGGAAGGCAGCTGGCGGGGCTGCATCTGCTGTTCAATCTCTTTGCCGCCGCCGTGCTGACCGCGCTCTGGAGCCTCGGCCTGGGGCAGTGGCTGGGGCGGATTCCGGCCACCAGCACCGGCGTGGCGGCATTCCACACGCTGTTCAACCTACTGCCGGCGCTGGGACTGCTGTGCGCGCAATCCGCAGTTGCGTTTTGCCGCGCCAGGCGGTATGATAGAGGAAATCTTCACCAAAGACAAAAGGAGCGTGTCCTATGAAACAAGTGATTTCCACCCCTCTGGCCCCCGCGGCCATCGGTCCCTACTCCCAGGCCATCGCGCAGGGCGGCCTGATCTTCACCTCCGGCCAGATCCCCCTGGATCCCAAGACCGGCGAGCTGGTGGGCGAGAGCATCGAGGCGCAGGCGGAGTGCGTGATGCAGAATCTGAAAGCGGTGCTCCAGGCCGCGGGGGCGGGACTGGAGCAGGTGGTCAAGACAACCTGCTATTTGGCAGATCTTGGCGATTTTGCGGCGTTCAACGCGGTCTACGGCGCCTATTTCCCGACCGACGCCCCGGCGCGCTCCTGCTTCCAGGTGGCCGCCCTTCCCAAAGCCGCGCGCGTGGAAGTGGAGGCCGTCGCGGTGAAGTGACCATCCGTCGGGTGAGATGCACCCCCACAACATGAGGCTCCCCTGGAGGGTCGCACAGTCCGGAGGACTGTGCGATAAAATTCAAATACCTCAAGTGGCTGTCAGCGAAGCGGACTGAGAGGTGTATGTTGTGGGATGGCGCGGAGGGGCCACCTCTCCGTCATGGCTAGCGCCATGCCACCTCCCCTCAAGGGGAGGCTTGCGGAGGTGCTCCGCAGTCGGAAAGGCTCCCCTTGAGGGGAGCTGTCAGCGTTAGCTGACTGAGAGGTGTTCGGGAAGTATCAAAATAGGAAAGGAGCTTCTGCCAGACGCAGAAGCTCCTTTTTATCTAAATTCTACTTCGAGGGAATTTGCATGAACTATATAGACCGGCTTCCCGGTTGCTCTGGCATACCACACCGTCTGTCCGGTTCCGCTCGGTTCCCCATTCCACACTGCCAGTACAATCTCCGCACAGTCCACCATATACTGGTTCC
>JAHZEE010000204.1 GCA_019421975.1 Clostridiales bacterium
CCCCATAGCTGCCGTGTTGTTCTTGCTTCTCCCAAAAACAACAAAATACTTTTTGCAAGGCATCTGGTATCCAGGTGCCTGTTTTATTTTTATTGATTGACCAGTATCACGGTCAATCTTTTGCCTCATTATATCATAAACTATTGACAGTTGCAACCAATACAGGTCAAAAAATTTGAGGTGGGGCAGTGGAACAAAAAATCAGATGTGACCGCAATCTTGGAGACAATTTACGACAGCTACGACTGAGACACCAGATATCGCAGGAAAAGTTGTGCGCAGAGCTGCAGCGGCGTGGGTGCGATATTGGCAGAAGCACATACGCAAAATATGAAGCCGGTGAATTGAACATTCGTGCGAGCGTTATGATAAAGCTGCGGGAATTTTATGGATGCACCTACGACGACTTTTTTGTCGGACTAGATTGACGGGCACTTGGAAAAGATTCCAGGTGCCCGTTTTATTTGAGGGACTGGACACCTCTCAGTCGGCTCCGCCGACAGCTCCCCTCAAGGGGAGCCTTTTTGGGGTGCGGTGCAGTTCCAAAAGCCTCCCCTGGAGGGGAGGCGGCACGGCGGCAGCCGTGTCGGAGAGGTGGCCGCCTCTCTCTGAAAGAGGTGCGCGCGCTTGGGGTTCGACATAAAAATTGTATAAAATGTGAAATTCGTGTGAAAAATTGATTGAATCTTTGTGTATAATCGTTTATAATTTCTCCATGGGCTGAAGCAATTCAGCGACTGTCCGGCCGATGGCCGAAAAGAAAGGGGATATTAGCGATGCCTTATTCCGTACAGAATATTCGAAATGTCTGCCTGCTGGGCCACAGCGGGACCGGCAAGACCTCTCTGGTGGAGAGTTTGCTGTATATGACCGGCGCCTCCGTGCGGCAGGGAAATCCCGCCGACGGGAACACGGTTTCTGATTTTGACCCGGAGGAGATCAAGCGGCAGATCTCCATCTACACCGCCATTGCGCCGGTGGAGTACAACGGCTGTAAGATCAATATTTTGGACACGCCCGGAAATTTCGACTTCTCCGGCGAGGTGCTCGAGGCCATGCGGGTGTCCGACCTGGCGGTCATCGTCTGCGACGCCAAGGCCGGCGGCGTGTCGGTCGGTACGGAGCGGGCATGGAATTTCCTGGAGGCGCGCAAGCTGCCCCGCATGATCTTCGTCTCCAAAATCGACGAGGACAACGGCGACTACAACGGCGCCTTTGACGCGCTGCGCCAGCGCTTCGGCAAGCACATCGCCCCCGTCACCTCGCCCATCTGGGACGAGAACAAAAAGGTGGTCGGCATCATCGATGTGGTCAACAAGCGGGCCTATGAGGTGAAGAACAACGAGCGGCGGGAGATCCCCATTCCGGAGAACAAGAAGCCGGTTGTGAAGGAGCTCTACGACGCGCTGATGGAGTCCGTGGCGGAGACCAGCGAGGCGTTCATGGAGAAGTACTTCGCCGGCGAGGAGTTCACCTATGCCGAGGTGCTGCAGGGGCTCAGGCAGGGCGTCCGGGAGGGAACCGTGGTGCCGGTTCTGAGCGGCTCCGCGCTCAACGGGCTGGGGGTTCTGACCCTGCTCGACACGATCATTGAGATGGCGCCCAACCCCACCGAGGCGGCGGCGCAGACCGGGGTGGACGGCAGCGGCGAGTCCATCTCCTATGTGGTCGCGCCCGGCGCGCTGCCGGCGGCCTTTGTCTTTAAGACCATGTCGGATCAGTACGGCAAGTACTCCTTTGTCAAGGTGATGTCCGGCACGCTCCGGCCGGACATGCAGCTGTACAATGCCACCACCGGCAATGTGGAGAAGCTGGGCAGAATGTACACCATGCGGGGCAAGAAGAGCGAGGAGGTCAAGGAGCTGACCTGCGGCGATCTGGGCGCCATCACCAAGATGGAGCACCTGAGGACCGGCGACACGCTGTGCGATCCGGGCCACATTGTCAAATTTGACGGCTTCGGCTTTGCCCAGCCCAACCTTGCCAGGGCCATCGCCCCCCAGACCCGCGGGCAGGAGGACAAGGTGGCGCTGGGGCTGGCCAAGCTGAACGAGGAGGATCCCACCTTCCGGGTGGAGAACAACGCCGAGACGCACCAGATGGTCCTCACCACGGCCGGGGATCTGCAGCTGGATGTGCTGGTCAGCAAGCTGCGCAGCCGGTTCAATGTGGAGACCGTGCTGCAGGCGCCGCGGGTGGCCTACCGGGAGAAGATCCGGAAAAAGGTGAAGGTCCAGGGCCGCCACAAGAAGCAGACCGGCGGCAGCGGCCAGTTCGGCGATGTCTGGATCGAGTTTGAGCCGGGCGAGCAGGAGCAGATGGAGTTCTGCGAGAATGTCTTTGGCGGCAGCGTGCCCCGGAACTTCTTCCCCGCGGTGGAGAAGGGGCTGCGGGAGGCCTGCGTCAAGGGCCCGCTGGCGGGCTATCCGGTGGTGAATCTGAAGTGCACCCTGGTCGACGGCTCCTACCATCCGGTGGACTCGTCGGAAATCGCCTTTAAGACGGCGGCGCAGCTGGCCTACAAGGCGGGCATGCCCCAGGCAAACCCGGTGCTGCTCGAGCCGATCGGCACGCTGGAGGTGACCATTCCCGACAGCTATATGGGCGACATCATGGGCGATCTCAACAAGCGCCGCGGGCGCGTGCTGGGGATGAACCCGCTGGCGGGCGGCTACCAGGTGGTGGAGGCAGAGGTCCCCATGGCGGAGATGATGAACTACTCCATCGAGTTGCGCTCCATGACCCAGAGCCGCGGCTCGTATGTGCTGGCGTTCTCCCACTATGAGGAGGCGCCCGTGCCGGTCCAGCAGAAGGTCATCGCAGAGGCGCAGGCCCAGAGCGGCGAATGAGAGCGCGGCGCGCGGACAGAACGCTTCTGTCCGCGCGCCTTTTAAAAATAGGCAGAAAAAAAGCAGCCGCCAAGCGGCTGCTTTTATTTGGCGTATTGGCGGCGGCCGGTCTCAAAGAGGTTGCGGCCGGCGCTGTCGATGGCGACCACCAGGGGAAGGGCGCGGAC
>JAHZEE010000205.1 GCA_019421975.1 Clostridiales bacterium
ACATTGCCCCCTGAAACCGTGTTTGCAAAAGAGGCTAAGGATTCGTCGTACCTGTTGTGGAAATCACCTAGGCTGTTCAAATGAAACTGAAAAGGGATTGCAGTACGGACTAAGTGGCAATCGGGTACCTGTGCAGGCGACGCGCAGGCTGCGGCTTCAAAGGGAAACCGCCTGACCGGCAACGGGAGGCAGCCGCCGGGGAAAACCAACCCGACCTAAGCCGTAAAGTTAACTTTTTCAGCTGCCGCCGCCCTTTGTTTTTTGGAGGAAGCATCACCATGGAGCGCGCAAAACCGCCCAGACGGGCAAAGACGAAAAGTGCAAAGCGCTGGATCCTTTTTATCTTTCTGTTCACCATTTTGCTCTCGGGCCTGTTCTCCTTTCTGTCGCAGGAGCTGCTCAACCAGGCGGGCCTGATCGCCGCATTTTCCGTCCTGCTCATCATTGTGATGATCGGGATTCTGTTTGACATTGTGGGCGTTGCGGTCACCGCCGCCGACAAAAAGCCCTTTCACTCCATGGCAGCGCAAAAAATTCCGGAGGCGGCCGATGCACTCAGACTGCTGTCCAATGCAGACCGCGTCAGCAATTTTTGCAACGATGTCATCGGAGATATCTGCGGCGTCATCTCCGGCGCCGCCGCGGCCACCATTGCGGCCCGCGTCATCCTGAATTTTGAATTAACTGCATCCACCTTTCTGCAGCTTTTGTTTTCGGCCCTGGTGGCCGGCCTGACGGTCGGCGGCAAGGCGTGCGGCAAGTCCTTTGCCATCGGCTGCAGCAACCGCATTGTGCACACGGTCGCCCGCGTCATCTGCTTTTTTCGGACGCTGCCGTACCGTATGCGCAGGGGGCTCCGGCGCAGAGACACTTAGACCACGCCGGTGCAAGGTGGGTGACATCGTGGGATTGGAATTGGGATTGTTATGGGTTATTTAGAAAACATACACTGCCGTGAGGATCTGAACAAGCTGAGCTGGGAAGAGGACGCACAGCTCTGTGCGGAAATCCGGCAGTTTTTAATTGAACATGTGTCTCAGACCGGCTGGCACCTGGCGTCCAACCTCGGGGTCGTGGAGCTGACGGTCGCGATCCAGAAGGTGTTTGACACCAGCCAGGACCGCCTGGTATTCGATGTGGGGCACCAGTCCTATGTCCACAAAATGCTCACCGGCCGCTGTGAGATGTTTTCCACGCTGCGCTCCTTCGGCGGCATGGCCGGATTTCCGAAGCCGAGCGAGAGCGCGCACGACGCCTTTATTGCGGGCCACGCCTCTGGCGCGGTGTCCGCGGCGATTGGAATGGCGCGGGCGGCGCGCCTGCAGGGGGCGCGCTACAGCACCATTGCGCTGCTGGGAGACGGCGCGCTCACCGGCGGCTTGGCCTTTGAGGGGCTGTCCGACGCCGGCAGCAGCGAAGAGCCGATCATTGTCATTCTCAACGACAACGCCATGTCGATTGCCCAGAATGTGGGCGGCATCTCAAATCTGCTGGCGCGGCTGCGGCTTAAGCCGAGCTATTTTGGCTTTAAGAAGGCGTTTCACAGCGCGACGGCCGTGCTGCCCGGAGGTAAAAGGGTGGACCACCTGGTCCACAGCGTCAAGGAGTGGATCAAGACGCTGCTGCTCGGCCGCACGGTCTTTGAGGAGATGGGCTTTGTCTATCTCGGCCCGGCGGACGGGCACGATGTGAAGCAGCTGACCTATCTTTTACGGGAGGCCAAGCGGCTGCAAAAGCCGGTTTTGATCCATGTCATCACCCAGAAGGGCAGGGGATACCTGCCGGCGGAGAAAAATCCGGACCAGTTCCACGGCGTGGGGCCCTTTGACCCCAGGACCGGGGCGCTGCGCAGCCTGAGCGCAGAGTCCTTTTCCGATCGCTTTGGACAGACCCTCTGCGCCCTTGCCGCAAAGGATCCGGGCATCTGCGCCGTCACAGCTGCGATGGAGCAGGGAACCGGGCTTTCCGGGTTTGCCAGGCAGTATCCAGCGCGCTTTTTTGATGTGGGGATTGCCGAGGAGCACGCGGTTTTGATGGCCGCAGGCCTTGCCAAGCAGGGGATGCGCCCGGTTGTGGCCATCTACTCCACCTTCTTGCAGCGCGCCTATGATATGCTGGTCCAGGAGGTGGCGCTGCAGCGCCTACATATCGTGCTCGCGGTGGACCGGGCCGGCCTCGTGGGCGAGGACGGCGAGACGCACCACGGCGTTTTTGATGTGGGATTTCTGCGGCAGATCGCGGGAATCACCATCTATTGCCCGGCCAACTTTGCAGAGCTCGGCGCCATGATGGAGGCCGCGCTCTATGCCGTGGACGGGCCGGTGGCCATTCGGTACCCCCGCGGGACGGAGGGCGCCTATCGCACCGTGAGCACAAAGACGGTTTTGCAGCAGGGGCAGGACCTCACCATTGTGACCTATGGCACGATGATCGAGCCGGTGCTGGCCTGCGCAGCCCGCCTGGAGCAGCTGCACCACACGGCAGAGGTTTTGAAGCTCCCCACCATCGCCCCGCTGGATTTGGACAGCGCCTGATGGTCGTCGAGGAGACGGCGGCGGCCGGCTGCATCGGCACCGAGCTGGCCGCCGAGCTGCAGAAGCGGGGCATTGCCGCAAGGGTGTGCCTCAAAAATCTGGGAACCGGAATTGTGACCCACGGCAAGGTCGACCTGCTGCTGGCGTCACTGGGATTGGATGCACCGGCACTGACCGAGGCGGCATTGGAGGTGCTTGCAGATGCAAGACAAACAGCGTATCGATCTGTATCTCTTTGAGCATGGCCTGGCGGAGAGCCGGGAGAAGGCCCGCGCCCTCATCATGAGCGGCGAGGTCTTTGTCAATGGGCAGAGAGTGGACAAGGCGGGCACCGCCATTGCCGCAGACGCCTCCGTCGAGGTGCGGGGAAATACCTGCCCCTATGTGAGCCGGGGCGGCCTGAAGCTGGAAAAGGCCCTGCGCTATTTTGGGGTGAACCCCGCCGGATTTGTCTGCAGCGACTCCGGCGCCTCGACG
>JAHZEE010000206.1 GCA_019421975.1 Clostridiales bacterium
ACCGCCGTCATTGCCGTGTGCATGTTCTGTATGGACTGGCGCATGGCGCTGGCCGTCCTCTGGGTCATCCCCGTGGCCATTGCGCTCACCGTTGGCTCCAAGGGCCTTCAAGACCGCTTCGGCACCCGCAATATCCTCGCCAAGCGCGCCGTCACCGAGTGGATCCAGGAGGGGTTGGAGACGGTGCGGGATCTCAAGGCCTGCAACCGGCAGGGCCGCTATCTGGAGGAGCTGGAGGGCCGGCTCAAGACCATGGAGCGGGCGGAAATCAGAGCGGAGCTCATCACAGGCGTCTTTGTCTGCTCCGCACAGACCTTTTTGCGGGTCGGCCTGGCCACCACCGTCCTGGTGGGCGCGGGGCTGATGCTCAAAGGAGAGCTGGAGTTTCTGTTCTTCCTGGGCTTCTTGTTCGCCGCGGCCCGGCTGTATGACCCGCTGGGGCTGGTACTGCAGAACATCGCCGCGACCTTCAGCGCCAAGCTCAAAATCGAGCGGATGCGCTCGATCACCGAGCAGCCGGTCCAGACCGGCTCTGAACACTGCGCGCCCAAGGGCTATGACATCCGTTTCGACCATGTGAGCTTCTCCTACCACGACGGCGAGGGCGTCCTGGACGATGTCTCCTTTGTCGCCAGACAAGGGGAGGTGACCGCGCTGGTCGGCCCCTCCGGCAGCGGAAAGTCCACGGCCGCCAAGCTGGCCGCCCGGTTCTGGGATGTAAACCGCGGCCGGGTCACGCTGGGCGGGGTGGATGTGTCCACCGTGGAGCCGGAGGCGCTGCTCCAGTTCTATTCCATCGTGTTTCAGGATGTGGTTCTGTTCCGCGACACGGTCATGGAGAACATCCGGCTCGGCCGCCGCAGCGCCACAGATGAGGAGGTTCTGGCCGCCGCCAGGGCCGCGCAGTGCGATGGGTTTATCCGCCGCCTGCCGGACGGCTATCAGACCGTGATCGGGGAAAACGGCTCCACCCTCTCCGGCGGCGAGCGGCAGCGGATCTCCATTGCCCGCGCCCTTTTGAAGGACGCGCCGGTGATTCTGCTCGACGAGGCCACCGCCTCGCTGGATGTGGAAAATGAGAGCGCCGTGCAGGCCGCCCTCTCCCGGCTGGTCAGAGACAAGACCGTGCTCATCATCGCCCACCGGATGCGCACGGTGGCCAGCGCAGATCAGATCGTCGTGCTGGAAAACGGCCATGTGGCCCAGCAGGGCAGCCCGTCCCAGCTGCTCGAGGAGGGCGGCCTCTACCGGCACATGGTACAGCTGCAGCAGCAGACCAACGCCTGGCAGCTGCAGTCCGCCGCAGAGCCGGTCAGCTGAGCACACAGGTACTATCCCCGCCTCCTCTCCAATAGAATAGAGCAGGCTCAAAGGAGGTGGGAGCATCAGAGACATGGTCCCGGTTCCGGTACAGATCCAGCTTCCACAGACGCCAGAGGGCCGGGCTGCTGCGGCGGCGTGTGTCGCCGCAGCCCACGCCGGCTGGATCGACAGCCTGCTGCAGCAGCAGGACTGTCCTCTTTCGCAGAAGCTCGAGCTCTTGGACCGCATGCTGCAGACCCTGTGCAGCGACAAAACCGGCGCGCGGCGGATTTAAACGCCGCGCGCCGGTTTTATCCCTCTGTGACGCGTCCATGGGAGGATTGCATTTTCTACACAACGCGCTGCATAGGTTGCAAGCCGCGCGCCCTTCTTGTGATCGAAGGTGGTAATCCCCTTGATGAGACCAATGGTCCCAATGGAAATCAGGTCCTCCTGATCCGCCGCCTGGGTGTAGTATTTTTTGAACGGAGATAGCAAAAGGAGAAACGCCCTTCTCAAATGGGCTGCATATGGCTGTCCAATCCACATATGATAGTCCCAGGTGATGAGATATGAGACAACGCAAATGGCCCGTCTACGCCGGCTGGATTCTGTTCACAGAGGCCGTGGGCGCACTCTCCGGCTTTCTGAGCCGGGATGGAACCCGTATTTACACCGAGACCATCGTCCGACCGCCCCTGTCCCCGCCCAGCATCGTCTTTCCCATTGTCTGGGTCATCCTGTTTGCGCTCATGGGCTTTGGCGCCGCCCGCGTATTTCTGCAGCCCGCCTCTGCCCAGCGCACCCTCGCCCTGCGGCTCTTTTTCATTCAGCTGGGCTTTAATTTCTTTTGGAGCATCATCTTTTTTGAGCTCCAGAATTTTGCCTTTGCGCTGCTCTGGCTGGCAGCGCTGTGGCTGCTGATCCTGTGGATGATCGCGGCCTTTCGCAGGCTGCAGATTCCCTATCTCCTCTGGGTGACCTTTGCGGCCTACCTGAATCTCGGCGTGTGCCTCCTCAACTGACAGGCGAAAAAGCGCGATGGGCAGTGCCCATCGCGCTTTTTGCAGGTTATCCGCCGTATTTTTCCCGCAGCCGCTGCAGCAGCTCCAAGGCCGCCTGCCGCGCCTGCGCGTGCTGGGCCTCAAAGCGGTCGACCTCATCGTCCATCTGCCGCAGCACCTGAGGCGGCAGGCCCCGCCGGGCAAAGGCATAGGCGGCGTTGTTCTCCTTGTCGATGTGGCGCTGCAGCAGATCCGTCCAGCCGGCGGCCTGGGTGAGAATCTCCAGCTTGTCGTCTGTATTGGGCTGCGATTCATAGCGCTCCAGCGCCTTCTCCAGCTCCGTCAGATGCATCCGGCCCAGATCGTGCTCCACCAGCATGCCGTGCCGGACCAGATTGACCGCCACCGGCCCCAGATACGCCTCCATCCGCTGGAACAGGATCTGCGCCTCCTTGCCATGGTGATGGCGGTCGGCATAGGCGCGGGCAAACTGGATCATATCCCGAAAATCCTGCTGGTCGATCTGTTCACCCTCCAGCACCCGGCAGCAGGCGCTGCGCACAACCTTTACAAAGGACAGAATCGTCTCGTGCTCCTGCATCATCCGTTCAATGCTGTCCATGTGTTGCCTCCTTTCTGTCAGCTTGCTCAGTGGACGCACACGGCTGC
>JAHZEE010000207.1:0-1218 GCA_019421975.1 Clostridiales bacterium
TCCTTGCCGCCGATGACGGTGATGAGGGAGGTGTCCTTCAGCAGAATGATGAACTCGTTGCCCAGCGCGGGGAGGACGGTTTTAAACGCCTGCGGCACCACGATAAAGCGCATGGTGTCCAGATACCCCAGGCCCAGCGAGCGGCCCGCCTCCGCCTGCCCCGGATCCAGGGACATGAGGCCGCCGCGGATGATCTCGGCCACATACGCGCCGGAGTTGATGCCCAGCGTCAGCGCGCCGACCATGGTGAAATTCCGGCTGCTGGAGAAGATGACAAGCCCCATGATGAGCAGCTGCACCATCATGGGTGTGCCGCGGATGACCGTGACATAGATTTTGCAGAGCAGGTTTAAGAGCCCCAGCGCGGGGTTGTGGCGGCCGGGACGCTGCTGGTCGTGGGCCGTGCGGATGACGGCGACCAGGATTCCCAGCACAATTCCCACCGCCAGCGCCATGGCGGTGACCGCCAGGGTCGTGCCAACCCCCTCCAGGTACTGTTTCCAGCGGCTGGCCTCGATAAAAGCCTGGTAGAACTTGACATAGAACTCCTGCCAAAAGCTCAGGGGGTCGCCGGCAATGCCCTGACTCTTCCACAGCTCGTAGAGCTGCGCCATTTGATCCATGGCAGATCACCTCTCTTGAAAGTCGATTCAAATTGAAACGGGGCGGCCCGGCCGCCCCGTCCGCGGTTATTCCGCCGGAATGTACTTGTCGATGATGGTCTGGATCGTGCCGTCGGCCTTCAGCTCAGCCAGCGCGCCGTTGATCGCCTCCAGCAGCGCGGTGTTGCCCTTCTGCAGGCCGATTGCGTAGTCCTCGTTGGCGTACTCGGTGTCCAGAATCTTCAGGCCCTGGTTGGCGGCCACAAAGGAGGTGGCCGGCGCGTTGTCGATGACGACGCAGTCGACCTGGCCGTTGAGCAGCGCCTGGACCGCGGTGATGCCGTCGTCGTAGGCGACCACTGCGTCGTCGCCGTAGTCGTCGGAGCAGTACTGCCAGCCAGTGGTGCCGCGCTGGGTGCCGATGGTCTTGCCGCTCAGATCATTGGTGGTGATGTCGGAGCCCTCCGGCACAATGATGGACTGCACGCCGTTGGCATAGCTGTCGGTGAAGTCCATCACCAGCAGGCGGTCCTCATCGACCGTGACGCCGGCCAGGACGATATCGCTCTTGCCCTCCTGGACCGCCATCAGCGCCGCGTCAAAGTCCATGTCCAGA
>JAHZEE010000207.1:1228-2914 GCA_019421975.1 Clostridiales bacterium
AGAATCTCAAGCTCCAGGCCCAGCTTGTCTGCGATGGCCTGGGCGATCTCCACATCGATGCCCTCAAAGCCGCCGTCATCGCTGGTCATCTCATAGGGAGGGAAGGCGGCGTTGGTGGACATCGTCAGAACGCCCTCCTTCACCGTGGTGAAGGTGATCTGCTGGGGATCCTCCGGCTCGGTGGTATCCTCCGGCTGCTGCGTGTCCGTGTTGGCGTCCGTGTCGGGGGTGGTGGTATTGTTGTCGGTGCTGCCGCAGGCGGTCAGCATTGCAAGGCACATGACAAGTGCCAGCAGAAGTGCGAGTGTCTTTTTCATGATATGTTTCACATTCCTCTTAGAATTTTTTTCGGACCATAGGTCACGGCGATATTTTACAAAACTTTTGCATGGATTTCAACTCCAAACACGGAAATGATGAAAATTTATGCACTATTTCAAAAGAGAAACCGGAAAAATTGAATATTTAAATGGATATTCGTATTATTCTGTATATTTTAGATTCAGCGGCTGAGATAGATCAGGTTGCCGTCCGTCAAAAAGTTGTTCACGCCGTAGCTGACAACGATGGCGTCCACCCCATACTGGGCTGCGGCCTCGGCCACGGAGGCGTGGTAATAGCGCAGATCAATCAGGTAGAGGTCGGAGAAGTGCTGGGCGAGGAAGGGCGCCTGGGCGTCGAGATAGGAGTCCCGGACAATCAGAACGGAGCCCTCCGGCGCGGCCGGATTGTGGATCTGGCAAAAGGGCTGATTGCCGCCCAGAAACAGGGCGTATTTGTCCTTGACGGACAGGTAGTCCAGATCGTAGAGCTGCCCCGGCTCCGGCGTACCGGAGAAGTTGGAGGTGACGACGATGCCGTCCGCGGGCACATAGAGCTCGATGGTGTCCGGCTCCAGCCAGTGCACGCCGCTTGTGGAATAGAGGGTTCCCCGGAAATCCTCGGACACCGTGGCGGGGGTGTAGCGGTCGAGGGGGATGGGGGTGATTCCCATGGCCTGGGCGAGGGCGGTATAGCCGTAATAGGCGCCCAGCGTCGTCCAGTGGTGGTCGGTGCGGTAGTAGACCGGCTCGTCCCGGTGCGCCTGCAGGCAGGTGAAGAGATCGACCGTGGTGAGATTTTGCAGCTGTGCGGCGGCTGCGCGGTAGAGCGACGACTCGTCGTAGCTCGCAGCGCCCTTCGGAAGCTTCTCCTGCCAGATCTGCGCCGCTGTGGGGATGGGCGCAAAGTAGACCGGCAGGTCCGTGTTCTCCGCCAGCGCCTGCAGATAGGCCAGGCGCTGCTCCAGCTGCGCGGCGTCGGGGGGATCCACGCGGGCGATCAGGGTGTCCTTGCACAGGTATACCCCCTGAAATTCCCGCATGCCGGCGGCAAAGCTGAGCCCCGGCGTGAGGGACATCCAGCCGTCTCGGAGGGGGAACTGGTCGGAGAGGCAGCGCTCCACCGCCTGGCCATAGGCGCCGGAGAGAAAGGCGTCCAGGGAGAAGGCGGGCCACTGGGCCAGGGTGCGGTTTTCGGTTTCAGAGAAGCTCCGCGCGGGGAGCAGCAGAGAGGTCAGCAGAAACCCGCCCAAAAACAGGCAGAAGACCACCGATATCCAGAGAGATTGCCGTTTCATTGAGACACCTCCATCAGAAGCGGAAATAGAGGAAGGGGTTGTAGGTGGCGCCGAGCAGGAAGGCGGTA
>JAHZEE010000208.1 GCA_019421975.1 Clostridiales bacterium
TTTTGACTTCCAGGATCAGGAGGAAAACACCATGAAAAAGAATCTTCAAATCCGGACCTACCGGCCGGACGACCTTCCGGACATGGTCCGGATCTGGAACGAGGTTGTGGAGGCGGGAATTGCTTTTCCGCAGGAGGAATGTCTGGATCTGACGACAGGCGCAGCCTTCTTCCAGAGCCAGAGCCACTGCGGCGTCGCCTCAGAGACTGACGGCGGGGAGATTTTAGGCCTGTACATCCTTCATCCCAACAATGTGGGCCGGTGCGGGCATATCTGCAACGCCAGCTACGCGGTATCGGCAGAGCACCGCGGCCTTCACATCGGAGAGCAGCTGGTGCTCGACTGCATGCAGCAGGCCAGGGCCATTGGCTTTCAGATTCTGCAGTTCAACGCGGTGGTTGCCACCAATACCCACGCCAGACATCTGTACGAGCGGCTCGGCTTTCAGCAGCTCGGCGTCATTCCCAATGGCTTTCGGCTAAAGGGTGGCCAGTACGAGGCCATCTGTCCCTATTTCATCACGCTGTAACGGGGCTGCTGCGCCTTCACCTGGAAATTTTCCACCCGCGGAAAGATCGCCGCGGCCGCAAGGGAGGCAAGGGGGACCGTCAGGATGACTGCCACAGTGCCGCAGACGCCCTGGGCCAGCTCCACGGCAATATAGTCGGAGCTGAGCATCTGATTTGCCTGCACGCCATAGGAGAACAGCACCAGAATTGTGCCCAGCGCGCCGCCGGCAAAGGCGAAGATCAGGGTATTGCTCATTGTGCCGATCATGTCCCGGCCGATGTTGAGACCGGATTTGAGCAGCTGTCGGGCAGAGCAGGCCGCGCCGGTCTGCCGCAGCTCCCACAGCGCCGAGAGCAGCGAGACCGCCACATCCATCACCGCCCCCACCGAGGAGACCATCGTGGCAGCAAACAGCAGGTGCTTGATCCGCAGCCCGGTGTTCTGGGCCACCACCAGCAGGCTCTCCGCCTCCTCGGTCTGAAAGCCGCTGATATGCAGCAGCCGGGAGAACGCCAGAAAACACAGGCAGGCGGCGCACTCCCCGGCCAGGGTCACCGCAATGGCCAGGATGCTGCGCAGGTGAAAGCCGTGGAGCAGGACAATGGTCACCGCTGTGGCCACCAGCGCCGTCAGCATGCCGACAGCAATGGGCGAAGCGCCCTCATAGATGGCCGGAATGGTCACCCGCAGGAAAAACAGCAGGGAAAACAGCAGCGCGATGGCTGCATCCAGGCCCCGCCGCCGGCCAATGAGCACCATCAGGCCGACAAAAAGCGCGCCGATCAGTGCCACCGCGCCGCTCCGGTCATAGTTGTACAGCGTGTAATAGGGCTCGACGCCCTCCGGTGCATCGACGCAGACGACCACCGCCGTCCCCGCCTCTGCCCGGATATTGTGGGTATCCGTCAAATAGTTGTTGAGCAGAACGCTCTGGCCGTCCTTCAGCGCAACCCGCAGGGACTGCTGCCCCAGCAGCTGAGACTGCTCCACCTGACTTGTGTTAAATTCCTCAGAAAGCACCTCCACCACGGTTCCCCGCTCATAGGTGATCCCGTTGCTCACGAGGGTCCGGAAATTGCCGCCTCCCAGCGGCGCGGCAATCATGACGGCGGACGCCACCGCCAGCATTCCGTACAGTACAACCCTGAGCCATGTCTCTCTCTTCAGCTTTCTCATACTTTCGCCCCTGTCCTCTTCTGTTCCAGTCCAGTGTAAACGAGGGCGTCTAAAAAAATCTATCGCGCTCGGATCACAATTTTGTAAAGCTTCGGCAGATTTTCCGGGGATTTGTAAGCTTTTGGTAAATCCCCGGATAAACAGCCAGGGGGCCGCGCCTTTGCGCAGCCCCCTGGCTTTCATTCATTTTTTACTCTGCGAGCTTCCTTTTTAGCCGGCAGAAGCGCGGCAGGCCGTCCTCCCGCGGCAGCTTTGTCTCTCCCTCCACCAGCGGCGCACAGTATTCTAAAAACGCCTCTGTGACGCCGCTGCCGTCGGCGCTGATCATCTCGTCCGGCATCTTCTTCTCAAAGTTCGCCACCTCGTCCAGCTCAAAAAGCTTCGTCTGGCAATGGTAGCCGTTTGTGCGGTCGCAGGCAAAGCCCACCATCTTCCCGCTCTGTCCCTCCACAGCCGCCTCCAGCGCCGTCTTGCCGGCACGGTAGGCCTCCTCAATGTCGGTGCCGGAGGCCACATGGGCCGCGCAGCGCTGCAGCAGGCTCAGCTCAATGCCGCGGGTCTTGGCGCCCAGATGCGTCTTGACCGCGTCGGCCAGTATGGCCGCCAGGCCGCCCAGCTGGGCGTGCCCAAATCCATCTGTCGCCGCGGTCTTGGCCTCGGAGACGAAGCTGCCGTCGGCGTAGTGGATCCCCTCAGATACCGCCACAATACAGTAGCCCGTCCGCTGATAGACCTGCTGAACCTGGTGCAGGAATTGGTCCATGTCAAAGTCCCGCTCCGGCAGATAGATGAGATCCGGCCCCATCCCCTTGGCCTGGGCCAGTGCGGAGGCCGCCGTCAGCCAGCCGGCGTGACGGCCCATGCACTCGATGATGGTGACCGTGCCGATGTCGTAGACCCGCGCGTCCAGATAGATCTCCATAAAGGTGGTGGCGATGTACTTGGCGGCAGAGCCGAAGCCGGGGCAGTGGTCCGTGCCAAACAGGTCGTTGTCGATGGTCTTGGGCACGCCGATGACTCTGCACTCGTAGCCCACCTGCTTCAGATAGCGGTTGACCTTGGCGCAGGTGTCCATGGAGTCGTTGCCGCCGACATAGAAGAAATAGCGGACATCATACTTCTTAAAAATCTCCAGAATTCTGCGGTAATCCGTCTCGTCTTCCGCGGCGTCCTTCATCTTGTAGCGGCAGGAGCCCAGCGCAGA
>JAHZEE010000209.1 GCA_019421975.1 Clostridiales bacterium
CCATGGGCACCCGCTCCGGCGACATCGACGCCGGCATCATGGAGTACCTGATGAAGAAGTACAACATGGACATCGGCGAGATGCTGAACATCCTGAACAAGAAGTCCGGCGTGCTGGGCGTCTCCGGCGTCTCCTCCGACTTCCGCGACCTGGACGACGCGGCCGCCAAGGGCAACAAGCAGGCCGCTCTGGCAGTTGAGATGTTCGAGTACGGCGTCAAGAAGCTGATCGGCGCCTATGCAGCCGCCATGGGCGGCGTGGACGCCATCCTCTTCACCGCAGGTGTCGGCGAGAACTCCGCGGAGATGCGTGAGCACATGGTCGCCGGCCTGGAGTTCATGGGCGTCAAGATGGACACGGAGAAGAACAAGGTCCGCGGCAAGGAGACCGATGTCTCGGCGGCTGACTCCAAGGTCAAGATCCTGGTCATCCCCACCGACGAGGAGCTGATGATCGCGAAGGACACCCAGGCCCTGGTCTGAGATTGTGAACTGAAAAGCCGGCGGACCACACGGTCCGCCGGCTTTTTTACAGAGAGGAGCGCACAGATGCAAATTGATCAGATTCTGGAGCAAAAGAGATCCCACCTGGACCTGCTGCTCCTGGCAGATGAACAGGAATCCATGATTGACCGCTATCTGGACCGCGGGGACCTCTTTGTCCTGGAGGATCCGGATCGAAAGGCGGTCTGTGTTGTGACGCGGCAGGGGGAGGGAACCTATGAGCTGAAAAATCTGGCGGTGGAACCTGCGGCCCAGCGCCGCGGATATGGCAGGGCCATGATCGAATTTATCTGGTCCCGCTACCCCGACTGCAGGACATTGCTGGTTGGAACCGGGCAGACGCCCTCCACCCTCCGGTTCTATGAGGCGTGCGGCTTTGTCCCATCCCACCGGATTGCGCACTTCTTCCGGGATCACTACGACCATCCGATCCTGGAAGATGGGGTGCTTCTGGATGATATGATCTATCTGAAGCGGATACGGTAGACAATATATATAATGTATCTTCGGTCAGCCTGTCATCGCATCGGAGCCGCCGTCGTCCGCGGTGAACTGGATGACCAGACGGTTTGGCAGACACACGATGGGCGCGCCGCCGGCGGCTGGCCCATGGGCAATGCAGATCTGATCCGGGCAGGAGGCCTCGGTCACGAAGATCTCGCCGTCCTCTACCTGTATCACATTGTAGCCGCCCTGGTACTCCACCCGGAAGGTCTGCGGCTGGGAGAGGTCCACGGTCCTGACAAGCGCGCCGTCCGACCAGACCTCCGCCGTCTTAGCGGGCGCGCCGCGCAGCAGCCAGAGTCCGCCGGCCAACAGGAGCACGGCCAGCACGGAAAAAAGCAGAATCCAGGTCTTTGTCTTCATCGGCGAATCACCTGGTAGAGATCACATGTGATGCGGTCCTCCAACCCTTCGGTCACATAGATGGTTCCGTCGTCTCCGATCAGGACTGCCTCAAAGTCGCGGTTCTGCTGCCAAAACGAGATGGCGTTCTCCAGCCCCATTACAAACAGCGCCGTGGACAGGCCGTCGGCCAAAAAGCCATCGTCTGTCACGATGGTGACAGAGACAAGCCCGCCGTCCGCCGGCCGGCCGGTCTTGGGGTCCATGATGTGGTGGTAGATCTGGCCGTCCTGTTCAAAATACCGCTCATAGCTGCCCGAGGTGACAATGGCGGCACTGCCTGTGATGGCGAGCAGGGCCGCTGTTTTGGAGGTGGCGAACGGGTCGCGGATGGCGATCTCCCAGTCTGCGCCATCCGGCTTGACACCGATGGTCTGGATGTTGCCACTCAGAGACAGCAGCGCGGCCTCTACGCCGGCCTGGCGCAGCATCTGGGCGCACTGCTCGGCGGCGTAGCCCTTGGCCACTGCGCCGAAGTCGATCTGCGCGCCGCCGGAGAGCGTCACCTCATTGCCCTGAAGCGTGACCCGCTCCGGCCCCACGGACTGCAGTGTCTGGGAGATCTCTGCGCTGGTGGGCACGCGGTAGCTGTCGGTGGTAAAGCCCCAGAGCCGGACAATGGAATAGGCCGTGGGGTCGAGCGCGCCGCCTGTCCGCTCGGAGAGCGCCAGCGTCTGCTGCAGCAGCGCCGCGGCGTCGTCCGGCAGCGTGCCGGATCCGGCGGCGTTGAGCTGGGCCACGGGACTGTCGGCCCGGGTGACGGAGAGCGCCTGCTCCAGCTCCAGAATCCGCTCTTTGACCGCCTGACATTGGGCGCCGGCGTCGTCGCCCCAGACCCGGACGCTCATCACGGTATCCATGGCGAAGAAGTTGAGCTCCTCAGAGGCGCTGGCACAGCCGCTCAGGAGGAACAGGGGCAGCAGCGCCCAGCAAAAAAGTCGTTTTTTCATATAATCCCTCAAAATCGGATAGCTGTTTGAAAATTCTCCCAAAAGTATACCAAAAAGAACCGCTTCGGTCAAATAATATTTGACTTTCCAATTGGCAAATGATATAATCGACAAGCCGCATCAGGAAGGTTGAAGCTGGAGCCTGCCTCCACACCTTTCAGAGCGAGTCTACAATAAAGGTAGGTGCACAAATTTATGCAGGCAGTGATCGTGACCGGCGGTAAGCAGTACAGCGTCAAAGAGGGCGATGTCGTCTTTGTGGAGAAGCTGAATGCCGAGGCCGGTGAATCCGTTATGTTTGACCAGGTGCTGGCAGTGCTCGATGGAGAGAACTCCAAATTCGGCGCTCCGACTGTCGCTGGCGCTTCTGTCCAGGCTTCCGTGGTGAAAAACGGCCGCGGCAAGAAGATTGTCGTCTTCAAGTACAAGCCCAAGAAGGACTCCAAGAGCAAGCAGGGCCATCGTCAGCCGTACACCAAGGTCCAGATCGAAAAGATCTCCGTGTAATGACAACGATTGAATTTGTTAC
>JAHZEE010000021.1:0-2257 GCA_019421975.1 Clostridiales bacterium
CAATCTGCGCAGCATCGTCCGCACACTGCGGCTGGGCAAAAGCGCGGAGTTTCTCGAGGGCGTGCTGTTTTCCGGCGGCAACACCGACCGGCGCAGCATCTTAACCGGCGTCACCTCCGGCGCCTCCATGGAGGATCTGTTCCAGCTCCTGGCTCTGTCGGAGGCAGCCCATGCAGGAACCGCCGCCATGCGCGGCGAGAGCCTGACCCAGTTCGAGCGCGCCTGTGACAACGCCATCGTCGCCTATCTGCGTGCGGCAAAATATGTCCCCTTTGGCGACGCGCCTGTGGTGGCCTACCTCGCCGCCAAGGATCTGGAGTTCACCTCCATCCGCATCATTATGGCCGGGCGGCTGGCAGGGCTCAGTACCGAGGCCATTGAGGAAAGGCTGCGTGATAGCTATGTCTAAAATTGCAGTGCTGGGAGATCGCGACAGCGTGCTCGGCTTCCGCGCCCTGGGGCTGGCGGTGTTCCCCGTGGAGTGCGCCGAAGAGGCCGCTAAGGAGCTGAGCCGGCTGGCCAAGACCGACTATGCCATCATCTATATCACCGAGCAGCTCGCTGCCCAGCTGCCAGACGAGATCGCCCGCTATGACGACCAGGTGTCCCCCGCTGTGATCCCCATTCCGGGAAAGGGCGGCACACTGGGCCTGGGCAGCGGCGCACTGCAGCGCGCCATGGAGCGCGCGGTCGGCGCCAACATACTTTAAGTGACAGGAAGGAAGGAACATCCCATGGCGATTGGAAAAGTTGTCAAGGTCTCCGGCCCGCTGGTTGTGGCCGACGGCCTGGAAGACGCCAGCATGTACGATGTGGTGCGCGTCGGTAAAAATCGTCTGATCGGCGAGGTCATCGAAATGCGCGGCGATTCCGCCTCCATCCAGGTCTATGAGGAGACCTCCGGCCTGGGGCCCGGCGCGCGCGTGGAGTCCACCCACTTCCCCCTCTCCGTGGAGCTGGGGCCAGGCCTCATCTCCCAGATCTACGACGGAATCCAGCGTCCTCTGGCCAAAATCATGGAGATTGCCGGTTCCTGTATCACCCGCGGCATCAACCTGCCCGGTCTCGATCAGGAGAAGAAGTGGGACTTTACCCCGACCGTGAAGCCCGGCGACCATGTGGGCCCCGGCGATATCATCGGCACCGTTCCGGAGACCTCTGTGGTGCTGCACAAGATCATGGTGCCCCGCGGTGTAGAGGGGACGGTCCGGGAGATTCAGGCCGGCGCGTTCAATGTCACCCAGACGGTCTGCACCCTGGAAGACGGCACCGAGCTCACCATGGCCCAGCGCTGGGGCGTCCGCTCCGGCCGGCCCTATCAGCGGAAGCTTTACCCCGACCGGCCGCTGTCCTCCGGCCAGCGCATCATCGACACCATGTTCCCTGTGGCCAAGGGCGGCACCGCCTGCGTGCCCGGCCCCTTCGGCTCCGGCAAGACGGTCATCCAGCACCAGCTGGCCAAGTGGTCCGATGTGGATCTGGTGGTCTATATCGGCTGCGGCGAGCGCGGCAACGAGATGACCGATGTCCTAAATGAGTTTCCAGAGCTGATCGATCCCCGGACCGGCGACTCCATCATGAAGCGTACCGTGCTCATCGCCAACACCTCCGACATGCCCGTGGCCGCCCGTGAGGCGTCCATTTACACCGGCATCACCATTGCGGAGTACTTCCGCGACATGGGCTATGATGTGGCCGTCATCGCCGACTCCACCTCCCGTTGGGCCGAGGCGCTGCGCGAGATGTCCGGCCGGCTGGAGGAGATGCCGGGCGAGGAGGGCTACCCCGCCTATCTGGCCTCCCGCCTGGCCCAGTTCTACGAGCGCGCCGGGTGTGTGCAGTGCCTGGGCAGCGACGAGCGGTACGGCAGCCTGACGGCCATCGGTGCGGTCTCGCCTCCCGGCGGCGACACCTCTGAGCCGGTCTCCCAGGCCACCATGCGCATCGCCAAGGTCTTTTGGGGCCTGGACAGCTCTCTGGCCTATGCCCGCCACTTCCCCGCGAT
The DNA here is from genome assembly GCA_019421975.1 of Clostridiales bacterium. Lineage (GTDB taxonomy): Bacteria > Bacillota > Clostridia > Oscillospirales > Oscillospiraceae > CAKTFW01. Next base: position 2,006 of record JAHZEE010000021.1, read on the forward strand.
CAACTGGCTCAACTCCTACAGTCTCTATCTCGATGTCCTGGAACCCTGGTTCAACGCGCATGTGAACGAGGCCTGGATGCAGAACCGCAACAAGGCCATGTCCATGCTCCAGGAGGAGGCGGAGCTGGAGGAGATCGTCAAGCTGGTCGGCAAGGATGCGCTGGGCGCGGCGGACCAGTTGACCCTTGAAGTCTCCAAAATGCTGCGGGAGGACTTTCTGCAGCAGAACTCCTTCAACGAAATCGACTGGTA
>JAHZEE010000021.1:2310-8604 GCA_019421975.1 Clostridiales bacterium
TTCTGGCAAAGCTGCCGGTGCGCGAACAGATTGGCCGGGCCAAGAGTGTGCCGGACGACCGGTACTCCGTCGTATACACCGAGATCGAGGGGCAGATTCAAAGTCAGATTGCTGAACTTCTCGCAAAGGCAGGTGCAGATCAGGATGATTAAGGAATACAGGACCATCTCCGAGATTTCAGGCCCTCTGATGCTGGTCAAGGGCGTCACCCGCGCGTCCTATGACGAGCTGGGCGAGATCGAGCTTCCCAATGGCGAGGTCCGGCGCTGCAAGGTGCCATCCGCTGCAGCTTGCCGTCTCAGACGACATGCTAGGCCGCGTGTTTGACGGCATGGGGCACCCCATCGACGGCGGTCCGGAGCTGCTGCCGGAGGCCTATCGGGACATCAACGGCCTTCCCATGAATCCGGCCGCCCGCGCCTACCCCAATGAGTTCATCCAGACGGGCGTGTCCGCCATTGACGGCCTCAACACGCTGGTTCGCGGCCAGAAGCTGCCCATCTTTTCCGGCTCCGGCCTGCCCCACGCGGCGCTGGCCGCGCAGATTGCGCGGCAGGCAAAGGTGCTGGGCAGCGAGGGCAACTTTGCCGTGGTCTTTGCCGCCATCGGCATCACCTACGAGGAGTCTGAATTCTTTGTCCACGACTTCCAGCGCACCGGCGCCATCGACTACGCCGAGGCGCTGCGCGAGGTGTCCGCCGCCAAGAAGGAGGTCCCCGGCCGGCGCGGCTATCCGGGCTATCTCTACACCGATTTGGCCACACTCTATGAGCGGGCCGGACGCCGGCTCGGCTGTGAGGGCTCCATCACCCTGATCCCCATCCTGACCATGCCGGAGGACGATAAGACCCACCCCATCCCCGACCTCACCGGCTACATCACAGAGGGTCAGATCATCTTGTCCCGCGACCTGTTCCGCAAGGGCGTCAATCCGCCCATCGATGTGCTGCCCAGCCTGTCGCGCCTCAAGGATAAGGGCATCGGCGCGGGCAAAACCCGCGCAGACCACTCCAACACCATGAACCAGCTCTTTGCCGCCTACTCCGCCGGCAAGGACGCAGCGGAGCTTATGACCATTCTGGGTGAAGCTGCGCTTACGGATGTGGATAAGCTCTACGCCCAGTTTGCCGGCGAATTTGAGCAGCGCTATGTCGGACAGGGCACCACCACCAACCGCAGCATTGAGGAAACGCTGAACCTCGGCTGGGAGCTGCTGTCCATTCTGCCCAAATCCGAGCTCAAGCGCATCAAGCCGGAGTTTATCGAGCAGTATTACCCGGACAAGGAATAAGGGGGCATTGCGATGCCATCGACAACCATCAACCCCACCCGTATGGAGCTGACCCGGCTCAAGGGCCGGCTCAAGACCGCCCAGCGCGGCCACAAGCTGCTCAAGGATAAGCGCGACGAGCTGATGCGGCAGTTTTTGATCCTGCTGCGCCAGAACCAGGCGCTGCGCGCCAAGGTGGAAGCCGGCCTTGCCAGCGCCCATGCCGCCTTTACCGTGGCCTCCGCCGTCATGTCGCCGGAGGTGCTGGAGCAGGCGCTGCTCTATCCAAAGCAGCATGTGGAGCTTGAGATGCAGCTGCAAAATGTGATGTCGGTCTATGTGCCGAACTATCAGTTTCAGTCCCAGAGCGCAGATCTGTCCGACATCTATCCCTACGGCTTTGCCCAGACTTCCGGCGAGCTGGATGACGCCCTGGCCAATCTGGCGGCAGTGTTCCGCGATATGCTGGAGCTGGCACAGGTGGAGAAGTCTGTGCAGCTCATGGCGCGGGAAATTGAAAAGACGCGCCGCCGCGTCAATGCACTGGAGCATGTGATGATCCCCGACTATCTGGCCAAAATTCGCTATATCTCCATGAAGCTGGATGAAAATGAGCGCAGCGCCACCGCGCGGCTCATGAAGGTCAAGGATATGATGCTGGAGGAGGAACGGCGCAAATTTGAGGAAAAACGCGCGCTGCGCGAAGCAGAGCGCGCGGCGCAGTCTCAGGGTTAAATTCAAGCCGCCGGCTCTTTGGGCCGGCGGTCTTTTTGTGCCTCTGCGGACGGGACAGCTTTTGTCGTCTCAGCAGATAGTGCTTGCATCTTTCCTTCCAGGTGCGTATAATTGTTTCATAATTGTTAAATTTGGAGGTCCCGTTATGAGCACCGTAAAAACCGGCACCAAGCACCTGGCCCTCGCAGGTATCTTTTTGGCCATTGGCATCATCATGCCGCGTCTGTTCCACTTCGCAGGCCAGCAGGCCGGAACTATGTTTCTGCCGCTGTTCTGGGGTGTGGTACTCGCCGCGCTGATGCTCCCAATGAAGTACACCCTCTGTATCTCCATCGTGCTTCCCATCCTGAGCAACCTGCTCTCCGGTATGCCGCCCATCCCCATGCTCTACTTCATGCTCATCGAATTGGTCGTCTATGGCGTGGTCCTCAACCTGTTTTCCAAAAAAATGTCTCCATTTCTGGCCGTTGCCGTCTCCCTGCTGATCTCCCGGACCGTCTACTGTCTGGCCGTGGTCTGCGCAGCGGAGCTGTTTCACCTGCCGGCGCCCTATGCCGGCCTCAGCGTCCTGTTGGGAAATATCGCGCTCTCCATCCCCGGCATTGCGCTGCAGATTGTCGTTGCCCCGCTGATCTATAAGCTGTATTTGAGGGTGGATCGCCATGAAACATCGGGAACTCATTGAGCTGGTCAAGTCCGGCGTCTGTACCTTTGCCGCGGACCGCGCGGAAGGCGTCTATCAGGCCGAGGGCCTTGGCGTACGCCCCATCATCACCCCCATGCGGGAGGAGCTCACCTTTTTCCGGGGCTGCCCGGTCGCCGATACCATCATCGGCAAGGCCGCGGCGCTTCTGTTGGCCCTCTCCGGCGCCAGCTTTGTCTATGGCACGCTTATGAGCCAGGCGGCTGTCCGCGCACTGGAGCGGGCGCAGATTCCCTATGAATATGAGACCCTGGTGCCGTATATCGAAAACCGCACCGGAACGGGCATGTGTCCTCTGGAGGACGCCGTCAAGGACGAGGACGACCCGCAAAAGGCGCTGCCGCTGATTGAGGCACGGATCGCCCTGTTGATGCAGCAGAAATAAAGTATGATGCTTGCTGCGGAGCTCTGATTTTTGAATACGGTGAATACGGTCTGAATGGTGGGGAGCGCTCTATGAAAGCCACTAAAACCAAGCTGTTTCTTATTTCGATTATCGTGATCATCCTCTTTGTACTGATCGGGAGCGGAATCATTGCATCCAACGAGACCATCGAAAAGACAATCAGCGTAAATGTATATTCAGATCACACTGGCAGCTACGAGACATCTGAAATCTTCATCTCTGGAAATCTCAAAAAATCCTTGCTGACTTCCACCAGTTCCTTTGTAGGAACTTTTGCAATAGCAGGCTATGAGAAGTCGTGCAGAGAGGGTGTAGAGGCAAAAATAAGTTGGTCAGATGATTTTCAAAGGATCTCTTTCTTCTATGCCGGGAATTTTTCAACCTTTGATATTAAGACGATTCAAATAGATGCGCAAATGGAATCTATGATGATCGTTTTTAATGACGGGACGATTATCGCAACGCCAGATTATTCTGGATCAATCGGTAACTAAAAACCTGTTATGCAGGTGAAGCGGCATCGAAAAAAACAAGGCCCCCGGCATTCTATTTGAATGCCGAGGGCCTTTTATTCGAATTATGCGCCTACGACGCTCTCCGCTTCCCGCTTGCAGTTCTCCACGAACTTCACAAACGGCGGCTCTCCGTAGTCATGCCAGCGCTCCGCCGGGCGCTTGGGCAGATAGCCCAGCTGCTCCATTTCGTCGGCCACATCCTTGAGCCCGTACTTCTCATAGGTCTCCCGGTACGGCCAGCCTGTCTCCAGATCCCAGCCGCGGCTTTCGTAGTAGAGATCCACCATCTCGTTCCACTGCTGCCAGTCGGCCACCTCATTCCAGGAGTCCGGAATGGAGATCGTCCGCCAGATGGCCTCGATCTCCTGTCGGCGGGTCCGGCCGTGATTGCGGATCAGGATGGCGCGGAACAGCAGCTTGGAGCGGAACGCCGCCTCCTCCAGCTCCTCCTCGTGCATCGGGTAACCCGTGGCTGCGGCGTACATCTCCGCCTCCATGGTGGGCCACCACAGATCCGGGCTCTGCCACTCACAACTCATAACCGAGTCCTTGATCTCCGCGCAGTTCTGGGTGTGGTTGACGGCATCGATGATGTGCTGACAGTGGTAGGGGTCCTTCAGCGCCTCTGCGTGGTACTCATACTTGCAGTGGAAGTGCTCCACGGTCTGCGCGTCGCGGGTGGAGACCATGTTGATCAGGCACATGGCCAGCCAGGTCGGCTTTTCCACCGCGCCCTCAAAGCCGCGCCCCTGCCAGTGCACGCTCTGCCCCCAGGCTGCCTCCAGGCTGACCGGGATATCAATGCGCTGCTTGCCCAGTACCTGGGAGTAGCGGCCATGGTAGATGCTCTCGCTGTACTTGTCATACCCCATCTTGCGGATGGCGCGTGCCATGCCCTCGGCAAACAGATCGCCATACTCCCCCTTGCGGTAGACCAGGTTGGTGATAAAGGTCTTTAAAAACGCCTCGTTTTCCACATCCACTGGCATGCCGCAGCCGAGGTCTGTGTCGTCGAGCAAGTGCTCACTCTTGCACATGGAGAGCCATGGCATCAAAAAGATGATGATTTCCCACTTGTCGATGCCGTATTCATTGCACAGGTCGTTTACAATGGTGCCGCGGTCATAGTCCGGCCCCCAGAAGTTCAGAATGTCCGGCGCAATGGGCTGTGCCTGCCCCTCAAAATCCGGATCTGTGAAGTCCGGTTCCGGGAACTCCCGGCTGAGCAGCTTGCAGGGCGCACAGTAGTTCTGCTTGGTGGGCCAGAACATGCCGACCATGGTGGGGATGTCGGTCTGGTAATTGAAAGTACAGATACTGACGCACTTTTCAATATGGTTGACCGGCTCGTCACCAAAGGCGGATTTTCCGTTCATGAGCAGCGCGTTGCAGTGCTGGTTGCACCCCGGGCTGCAGGCCACATTGCCGCGGGCATACTTGACCGGGAACTCCGCGCCGGGCGTGCCGATCTCGTCCAGATGCAAAACGGGCGACGGCCGCATGCCGGGATGGTTCATGTTGAGGCGCAGGTATTTGAGCTTCTCCATGTCTGCCGGCGCAACAATGCCGCTGCCGTGCACCGTGATGGCCTTGAGCTTTTTGCTGCCCCAGACTGCGCCAAATCCGCCCTTGGCAAACACGCAGTCATTGCTGGTGGTGATCGAGGCGATCCGCACCAGGTTCTCTCCGGCCGGACCGATCACCATGCTCTTGAATTCATGGCCGTACTTCTCCTCCAGGGCCTGCTGTGTCTGATGGACCCGCAGGCCCCACAGCTCGTCTGCAGGCAGAATTTCGATCTTGTCGTCTTCAATTTTGATATGGACCGGTTTGTCGGACTTTCCCTCGATGATAAATCCGTCATAGCCCGCGTACTTGAGCTCCGTGGCAAACCAGCCGCCGATATTGCCCCAGCAGTACTGCTCCGGCAGGTTGGCCGCGCCCACACTGCACGCCGCGCTGCGTCCGCCTGCCGGGATCCCCGTACCGGTTGTGGGCCCGTTCATATAGATAAACTTGTTCGCCTCGTCAAATGCGCCGGTCCCCGCCGGGACCTCATCCCAAAAAATCCGGTTGATGACCATTCTGCCGCCCACATATTTCGGCACATACTGGTATGTATCCACATAGGAGACCTCTCCTGTCGTCAGGTTGATCCGCGCAATTTTGCCGCAGTAACCATACAGGTGCCGGGTGTTGCCCGGCTGGTCCAGAATATCTGTCAAGCTGTAATTCGGCATTGTCATTCCCTCCTTTAACCTGCGTGCTCTTCTGACGGCTTGGCATCGCCGGCCAGAAAGACAGAGTCTTCGCTCAGTCCAATACACCGCACAGGGCAGTACTCAATACAGGCAGGTCCCTCCGGGCGGTTCCGGCACAGATCGCATTTGGCCGCCTTCCACTTTTTGCGGTCCTTGTTTTTCTTCATTGCGATCCGCGTTGGCTGGAATTTGCAGGCCCTTGCGCAAAGGCCGCAGCCGATGCAGAATTCTTCATCAATATAGACGATGCCTGTCTTCTCGTCAATGCACATTGCGGTCCCCTTTTTAGGGCAGGCGTTGTAGCAGGGATGGTCATTACACTGCTGGCAGGCCATGATGGTGTGCATCATGGATCTGGTCCCCAGATTGACCCGAATGCGGCTATTGCCTGGACCCGTAAAGCC
>JAHZEE010000021.1:8614-14185 GCA_019421975.1 Clostridiales bacterium
TCGGGCGAATACTGCACCACATGATTGCCGTACTCCGCCAGTTCCTCCGGCGTTCTCGGCTCGCTTGCATAAACTTTTTCTGCCATAGCCAATCTCCTATCAAACATCCTGAAATAAATTCATATTGAGACGCTGCCTTATCAGCGGATTCTCTCTCTTTCGGCCCTCTGCTGCCGTAAAGCAGCCTTCTGCTTCCAGCCGCCATGAAAATAGTACATCAGTACAAATGCCAGGGTGATCGCCCACGAGATCGGAAATGCCCACCAGATCCCCACATAACCGGTCCCAAACCAGCGCAGAAGGCACCAGGCCAACACCACACGCAGCAGCATCATGGCCACCATGGAGATCATCGAGAACAGCGTATCGCCCGCGCCCGCCATGGTATTCAGCGCACTGTGCACAAGGCCCAAAATACAGTAGAACAGCGGTGTGACCGCCAGCATGCTCATCCCCATCCGTACCACGGCCCCGGTCAGCGCCGGGTCCTCCCCTGCCGACACCAACAGCTCCATCAGGGTCTGACGAAGGGGAACCACCAGTGCCGTCAGAACCAGGCAGACGCCCACCGTAATGGCATTGTTTGCCCGATAGCCCAGCCGCACCCGATCCAGCCGCTCTGCGCCCACATTCTGCGCGGCATAGGCGGAAATCGCGCTGCCGAGACTGATAATGGGCATGACAGCCAGGGTATCGACCTTGGCGGCCGCGGCATAGCCTGCAATGAGCGCCGTGCCAAAGGGATTGATCAGCCACTGCATCAGCACATGGCCCAGGGAAATGCTGGCCTGCTGCAGCCCCATCGGAAGCCCAAACCGAAGTGTCGTCCGAAACAACGCCCCGTCAAACGCCGCCCCCCTGGGGTTTAAAAGCGGCACCGTACGCAGCACATAGCGCCAGGTCAAAAGCGCCGAGACCCCCTGCGAGAGAATGGTCGCCAGCGCCGCGCCCCGGACGCCCCACTTGAGTCCGCAGACAAACAGGAAATCCAGTCCCACATTGAGGCAGCAGGCAAACATCAGAAAATAGAGCGGCGCCCTGGTATTGCCAAGCCCCCGCAGCAGGCCTGCCAATTGATTATAGTAGACATTGCAGATCAGGCCGCAGAGGATGGTGCGCAGATAGGTCTCCGCCGCCGCAAAATCCTCCTGTGGCGTACGCAGCGCCGTCAGCAGCGGCCCGACCAGCAGTTGACCCACCAGAGTCAGAATGAGCGCCATGGCCAGCGAGGTCCAGAGGACCGTCGCAACCGCCCTTGGCAGCCGGTCCTGTTTCCCGGCGCCAAAGAGCTGAGAGACGAGGATGGAGGCGCCGACACTCAGTCCCATCAGCAGGGCGTTGATCAGATTAAAGACCGGGGAGGCAATCCCCACCCCCGCCAGCGCCTGAGCCCCTGCATAGCGTCCTACAATCATGGTATCTACCAGATTATAAGATGCCTGGAACAGGTTTCCCAATAGTAAAGGAACCGCCAGGGCAATAATCAGTTTCCATGGCGTGTCCCTCGTCAGATCCCGTACCAACCGCATTCCCTCTTTGTGAAGTCTCAGCCAGGTTATGTGAAAAAAGTAACAAACTTTTTTCATCTAACATCGCAGTCTATGTATACTATAGCCAAAATAGGTCCTGTCGTCAAATGCCCCTCTCCGTCTGATATAAGTATTATCTATTGCATCATCAGCAAATTCATTTTATGATCCAAAAAGGTGCCATAAGGAATCTACAGCTTTATCATCAGCAATCGTTTTGATTCATTCCTTTGTCATACTCCACTAAATTCCCTCGCCCATATTTCCCACACCTGCGAATTTACAAATCCATTCTATTATATTATAATTGTAATCAGACTGAATAGGGAAATATAGGCCCAACGGCTGAATCCATTGGTTGGTATCACATCGGATCGAGCTTCATGCAACCGTGGCTTTTCCTGTAGAAGTCACTCAGGAAGTAGAGAAAGGTGGGTTCCTCTTTTGGATATTCGAGGACTGAAATACTTTATCAGCGCCGCAGAGTGTTTAAACTTTACCCGGGCAGCCAAGGAGTGCTTTATCACACAGACCGCCATGAGCCAGCACATTGCCAACATGGAAAAGGAGCTGGGGTTTCAGCTCTTTATTCGCAACAACCGAAATGTGGAGCTGACGGTCGCGGGTCGGGATTTCTACGATCAGGTCAAGAACATCGTCCACAGCTATGACCACGCCGTCCGGCACAGCCAGAATCTGTCCACGGGCAGTGAGGGCAGCATCTCCGTCATCATCTCCAGCTCCATCGACGGGCTGGCCTTTATGCCACGCTTTCGCTATTTTAAAGCGCACCATCCGACCATCAGCCTGACAGTCCGGATCTCTTCGCCGCGCTACATGGTCGACCAGCTCAAGCGCGGAGAGGCGGATATCGCCATCTGCTGGCCGGAGGAAATGCAGCAGAATGACGACATTTTTGTGCAGAATCTGGCGGAATTCAAAGGATGTCTTGTCTGCCGCAACGACCATCCGCTGGCCAGCTGCCGCAGCATCACCCCGGAGAAGCTGCAGGATGCTCAGTTCTCCATGGTGGATCTCACCGGTATGCCCAACACCTATCGCGCCCACTGCCGCGACTGGAAGCGCATGGGGCTTCCGCTGCCCTCAGAAGCGCCGGTATTCGACAAGGTCAACCGGGTGGAGGAGATCCTGTTTTCTGTCATTATGAACAACTACCTGGCGATTCTGCCGGAATATGTGAAGAACAACTCCACGGGTGATCTGGCGTTTCTCCCCCTGGAGCTTCCCAGCCCCCTGATGTTCACCGTCTCCTCCGGCTCCATGATCAACAACCCCAATCCGGCGCTGCCCATTGTGCTGGATGTCCTGAGAGACGGCCGGATTCCGATGAACTATTGATCAGATTGTCTTAAAATTATCTTACTGGGTTATGGAATCAGAAGAAGGACTTTTTGTTATTGTTTTAACAAAAAGTCCTTCTTCTCGTTTAAAGATTTATAATAATTTTACAATTGTTCATTCTTTCTTTACAATTTAAGCTAGGCGTGATTCATGCTCGCCCATTCCTGCCGCAGGGGCTTCACAGAGACGACCTGCCGTCCGGGAAGGAACCTTCCGCACTGTGCGGAGATATTCAGGTAGAAAGAGAGTGTGTACCCCTATGCAAAAAAGTTCGTATCGCTGGGCAATTCTGTTCATCTTGGTGTTCGGCACTGCAATGCTGAACTTCTCCAATTTGATTTTTGCCTCCCGCCCCACCGATGTGATGGCGCAGTTCAATATGACACAGGGGCAATTGACCGCCATCTCCACCGTTGGCCAGCTCCCCGGGGCATTCTTCAGCATCTGGCTCGGCCATATGTTTGATAAGAAGGGCGTCCGGATGCTGCCTGGCATTCTGCTGGCACTGGCCGCTGCATGCCAGATCTGGCGTATTTTCGCAACGGACTATGTCTCTTTGTTTATCATCACCTTCCTGGCCGGCACCTTCTTCCTGCCCACCCAGATCCTGCAGGGCAAGATGCTGGGCGTCTGGTTCCCCCGTGAGGACATGGGCACAGCCCTGGGAATCTATGGCGCTGCGGCCGGTATCGGCACCACGCTGGCCTTTGCCTTCGGCAATATGTTCCCGTCCATCAGCGTCGCATTTACCTTCATCGCCGTCGGCTATGTGGTCGAGGCGGTTCTGTGGTTTGCAGTGGCCAAAATGCCCGCCCAGCTGCAGGCAGGCCCGGCGCTGCCAAAGGGCAGCTACAAAAATGTCTTTAAAAGCAAGAATATGTGGCTGCTTATGATCTGCGGCGGCCTGTCTGTCGGCGCTGCGCTGCTGCTCAACACCTATCTTGTCAACGCGTTTCTTGCCAAGGGCATGGAGCCTGCGGCCGCCAGCTCGGTTGCAACCACGCTGAACATTGCCCTGGTCATCGGCGGCGTCTTGTCCGGTATTGTCGTCTCGAAGGTCGGCCGCTATAACCTCCCCTACATTGTCATCTGTGTCGGCGGTGCAATCCTGTACTATATCGCCTATATGATCCCGGTCAGCGCACTGACCTATATTCTGGTCGCAGTCGGCGGCGTCATCGTATCCGGCTCCATCGGCGTCAACATGGCCCGGATTCCGCTGCTGCCTCTCACCGGCGAGTTTGGTATGGAGGATGTGGGTGTCGCAGGCGGCATGAACAACACTGCAGTCGGCATCTGCGGCTTTGTACTTCCCACCCTTGTGGCCACCTTCGTCGGCAGCAACTATACGGTGATCTTCACCCTGATGGCCATTTTCCTGGTGATCATCGCCATCATCGGCGGCGTGCTGATGCCGGAGCTGGGCGAAAAGGGCAAGCTGGCCCAGCAGGCCCGCGAGAAAGCCAATCATTGATCCTATCACTTGGCTCTACAGCCAGGCTTCAATCAAGAAATATAAAGGAGGATTTTATCATGGGTAGAATGGAAGGCAAAATTGCAGTTGTCACAGGTGTCGGCTCCGGCATCGGCCGCGCGGTCGTCACAATGTTCGCAAAAGAGGGCGCAAAGGTCATCGGTGCGGACTTCAACCCGGTGGAAGGTCAGAAAACCATCGATGCCATCAACGCTGCCGGCGGAGAGGGCACCTTTGTGGCTGCCAACCTGCGCGTCAAGGCCGATGTCGACAAGATCTATGATGTGGCCATGGAGAAGTACGGCACCATCACCACCCTGGCCAACTGTGCCGGCGTCCTCGTCCACGCCCCGTTCCTGGATCAAAATGATAAGGACTACGACTTTATCAGCGAGACCAACTACCGGGCCTACATCTGGATGATGCAGAAGTTCCTGCCGGTCATGACCAAGGAGAATTCCCATGGCAAAAACGCTGTTCTGAACATCGCCTCCATCTCCTCGATCAAGCCGGAGAGCGACGCCTATTTCTACGGCGGCTTCAAGGCTGCAGTGGACCTCACCACCCGGAACCTGAGCCGCGAGTTCTCTCCGCAGGGTGTCCGCCTCAATGTCATCTGCCCTGGCCCCGTGCAGACCAACATGACGCCGAAGGAAGTCCGTGAGAGTCCGGAGATCCAGGCCGAGATGTGCAAGCATGTCTGCTCCATCGGCCGTCTGGGCGAGCCGGAGGATATCGCCTATGCTGCGACCTATCTCTGCTCCGATGAGGCCTCCTGGGTGACCGGCGCGCATTTCGTCATCGACGGCGGCGCCTGCATGATGGGCTGATCCATACAATCGTCTCACTGATCCAAACCAAGTGCGAAATAAAAAAGCGGCCGGGATGGGCAATGCCCATCCCGGCCGCTTTTTAGGTTGCCGCATCCACATAGGCCTGAAAGGTCCGCGGATCATGGCAGACCATTGTCACCGTCTGCACCACCTTCGCCTGCTCCAAAAACCGGCGGATCGTATCGACTGCAATCCGGGCCGCCCGCTCCAGGGGAAAGTGATAGACCCCTGTACTGATCGAAGGAAACGCCACCTGCCGGCAGCCGTTTTCCTCCGCCAGACGCAGGCTGTTTTCATAACAGGCGCGCAGCAGTTCCGCCTCCCGGCGGTGGCCGCCGGTCCAAATCGGTCCCGGCGTGTGAATCACGAACTT
>JAHZEE010000210.1 GCA_019421975.1 Clostridiales bacterium
TTGATTTCAAGCGAAATGGGGGGAGCAAATATGCAGAGATTGTGCCGCCGGGATACCCTGCTGGTGGGCCTGACGCTGTTTTCCATGTTCTTTGGCGCGGGCAATCTGATTTTCCCGCCGTTTTTGGGGGCGCAGGCGGGCTGCTCCACCTGGCCTGCCATGGCGGGCTTTGTGCTCAGCGCCATCGGGCTGCCGATCCTGGGCGTGGTGGCGGTGGCCAAGTCCGGCGGCCTGCCGGCGCTGGCTGGCCGCGTGGGGCCGCATTTTGCCTGGGTGTTTACCCTGCTCATCTATCTCTCCATTGGACCGGGCCTGGCGATTCCCAGAACCGCCAGTACTTCCTTTGAGATGGCGGTGACGCCCTTTTGGGCCGATGCGCCCCGCTGGGTGCTGCCCGGCTACACGGCGGTGTTTTTTGCAGCTGCCGCCCTGATTGCGTTCCGGCCGGAGAAGCTCACAGACCGGCTGGGAAAGGTGCTGGGCCCCACTCTGCTGGTCCTGATCCTGGTCATTGTGACGGGGTGCCTGCTCCACGCGCCGGGCGGCTATGGCGCGCCCACGGGCAGCTATGTGGGATCTGTTCTGAGCCAGGGCTTTGTGGATGGATACCAGACCATGGACACCATCGCGGCGCTCAATTTTGGCATCATCATCGCTCTCAACATTCAGAGCCGGGGGGTGAGAGAGCCGCAGGCCGTGGTGGCGGCCACGATCCGCGCCGGCTGGCTGGCAGGTGCGGTGCTACTGGTGGTCTATGCGGCGCTGGCCCATGTGGGCGCTGTGAGCGGCGGGGCCTTCCCGGGCGCGAGCAACGGCGCGGGGGTGCTCACAAATCTGGTCTCTTGGCTGTATGGCCCCATAGGTTCGGTCCTGCTGGGGCTGGTCTTTGTGATTGCGTGTCTCAACACCTGTGTCGGCCTGCTCAGCTGCTGCAGCGAATATTTTTGCCAGATGGCGCCGCGTATTTCGTACCGCGCCTGGGTGCTCATCTTTGCGGCCGTGAGCTTCCTGATCGCCATTGCGGGCCTGGACGCCATCCTGGCGGTCTCCAAGCCGATTCTCAATGCCATCTATCCGGTGGCAATTGTCCTGATTGTCCTGGGGCTGGCGCATCGCGTGACAGGACGCGTGCCCGGCTGTTATCCAGGCGCAGTGGCGGCGACAGGGGTGGCAAGTGTGCTCTATGCGCTGGATTTGGCAGGGCTTCCTGTGCCGTATCTGACCGCACTGGTGCGGCAGCTGCCGCTCTATGAGGCAGGGCTGTGCTGGGCGCTGCCGGCACTGGCCGGCGGCATTTTGGGGGCGCTGCTGTGGTACAGAAAAAAGGAAAAAGCTGCCGAATAGGCAGCTTTTTTGTTATAGGGCCCGGAGCTTCTCGCCCAGACCGCTTTTGCGCAGATACAGCGTCAGCGGCAGGCCCAGGGCGTAGAGCACCACAATCTCACCGAAGGCGACCTCGGCGCCCATCAGAAGGAATCCCTGGAAGAAGGTGTCCGGCGTGTAGACCCAGGCTAGCATGGCGCCCACCATCACAAAATTGACAAGGACCGGCGGCAGCGGAATCATCCAGGCTTTGTGGCAGCGGCTGGTCCAGAGCGCGGCGATCAGGGTGGCAAGGGAGCCGACCACGATGTCCAGCGCCGAGACGGTGGAAAACAGGTTGGCGATCAGGCAGCCCACAAACAGCCCCAGCGAGGTGATGGGCAGAAAGGCGGGCAGCACACAGAGCGCTTCGGCGATGCGGAACTGGAAGGGCCCGTAGGCCATCCAGGAGGTGGCGACGGTGAGCGCCGCGTAGACGGCTGCGATGAGGCCGCAGAGCGCGATCTGCCGGGTGGTGATGCTTGTTTTTGTCATGTGTATTTTCCTCCAATGCAAAAAAAGATGGGCCCTGCAGCCCATCCAAAATCCGGCCGTGGGGAAGTATTTCCCGCGGCCTATTCCGTAGTTTTGTTTTGAGACAGGATGGTTACGAACTGTCTTATGCACTTTTCGGAACAGGATTTATCATACACGACGCAGGGGGCGCCGTCAAGCAAAAAATCCCCGCGCCCTTGGGGCGCGGGGACACCTCTCAGTCCGCTTCGCGGCCAGCTCCCCTCAAGGGGAGCCTTTTGGGGGTGCGGAGCAGGCCGGAAAGCCTCCCCTTGAGGGGAGCTGGCATGGCGTGAGCCATGACGGAGAGGTGGAATCCTCAGACCACCTGGAACTTCAGAGGCTCGCCCTTGGCCATGGCGGCCACATTCTGGGCGCAGATCAGGCTGACGGCGCCGACCGCCTCCTCCGAGTACATGCCCATGTGCGGGGTCATGGTGAAGTTCGGAAGGGACAGCAGCGGATGGTCGGCCGGCATGGGCTCTTTTTCGATGACATCCATGGCGGCGCCGGCCAGATGGCCGTCCTTCAGCGCCTCATAGAGGTCCTGCTCGTTGACGGTGCCGCCGCGGGAGGTGTTCACCAGATACGAGCCGGGCTTCATCATGCCGAGCTCCCGGGCCGAGATGATGTTCCGGGTCTCATCGGTGAGCGGCAGGTGCAGCGAGAGCACATCGCTGCCCTCGATGACCATTTCCAGAGAGCCGAGGGTGACAAAATCCCGGAACTCCTCCGGCACCTCGGTGACAAACGGGTCATAGGCCAGCACCTTGCAGCCAAAGCCGCGCAGGCGGCGGGCCACGCACTTGGAGATGTTGCCGAAGCCCAGCAGGCCCACAGTCTTTTCACACAGATCGTGCCCCATGATGACCTTCCACTCGCCCCGGCGCACCGAGCGGTCGCCCTGCGCGATGCAGCGGCAGCAGCTGAGCATCAGGCCCACGGCCAGGTCTGCCACAGCGTT
>JAHZEE010000211.1 GCA_019421975.1 Clostridiales bacterium
CCGCATGACCATCATGACCACCTGCTTCATCCCCTGCGGCGCAAAGATGCCCATTATCGGCCTGTTTGCCGGCGCCCTGTTCGGCGACAGCGGCCTGGTGGCCACCAGCGCCTACTTCATCGGCGTGGCAGCCATTGTCATCAGCGGCATCCTGCTGAAGAAGATGAAATCCTTTGCCGGCGAGCCGGCTCCGTTTGTCATGGAGCTGCCGGCGTACCATGTGCCCAGCTATGTCAATGTCCTGCGGGCAACCTGGGAGCGCGGCTGGTCCTTCATCAAGCGCGCCGGTACCATCATTCTGGCCTCCTCTGTGATCCTGTGGTTCCTGCAGGGCTTCGGTGTGGTGGACGGCTCGCTCACCATGGTGGAGGACAACAACTCCTCTCTGCTGGCAGTGGTCGGCAGCGCAATTGCGTTCATCTTTGCACCCCTGGGCTTTGGCGACTGGCAGTCCACTGTGGCAACCATCACGGGCCTGATTGCAAAGGAGAATGTGGTTTCCACCTTCGGTGTTCTGTTCCATGTCGGTGCTGAGGTTGCCGAGGACGATCCCGCGCTGTGGGCTGCGGTGTCGCTGCACTACACCCAGCTGACCGCCTACAGCTTCATGATCTTCAACCTGCTGTGCGCTCCCTGCTTTGCGGCCATGGGCGCAATCAAGCGGGAGATGAACAATGCCAAGTGGACCCTGGCGGCCATTGGCTACATGTGTGGATTTGCCTATGCGGTCTCCCTGATCGTCTACCAGATCGGCGGCCTGTTTACGGGTGAAGTCGGCTTTGGCGTCGGTACGGTCGTGGCCATCCTGCTGGTGATTGCCATTGTCTACCTGCTGTTCCGTCGGAACAAGTACAATGCAGACTATGCCAAGGACGCCTCTGTGTCGGCGCGTCTGGACCGGAAGGTGCGCGTTTAATTTTAGGAGGCATCTATATGAACGCTGCGACAGTGATCGTTGGACTGATTGTTTTGGCCGTGTTTGTTGCCATTGTGGCCAATGAAATTCATAAAAAGAGACGGCATACAGGTGGCTGTGGCGGCGGCTGCGGCGGCTGCTCAAATTCCGAGTATTGCCATCCAAAGCAGTGAAAAAAGAGGGGCGTTGTGGTTGCAACGCCCCTCTTAATATCATAAAAAGTTAAAGAAAATGTAAAAAACAGGTGCAGTTTTGCCCTTGAACTGATTCCTGTTTTTGCAGTATACTAAGAAAATAAATAACAGGTTGTCTGTAGGGCCGTAAAGGGGGGGAGCAGATTGAAACAGCACAGATTTTGGGCCTGGGCCATGCTGCTTTGTGCGGCGATGACGATTTGGACCGGATACCGGCATAAGTGATGAGACAAAATAATTTGTGCCAACCGGGATATTTGTTTCAGAAAGAAGGATATGACAATGATGGAATTTAAATGTGGAAAAGAACTGCTCTGCTTTGCAGGCGGCCTGCTGTTCGGCACGGCCGGGATCAAGCTGCTGGCAAGCAAGGACGCCAAGCGTGCCTACGCCCATGCGACGGCGGCTGCGCTGCGTGTAAAGGATACCGTGATGGACACGGTGGAGAAGGTACAGGAGAATGCAGAGGATGTTCTGGCTGAGGCCAAGAGCATCAACGCCGACCGCGCTGCAAAGGAGGCGGAGGCAGAGCCGGCAGAGGAAGCGTCTGAGGCTGAATGAGAATTCGTGTCTTACATGAGCTGAAAGGCCGCATCCGCTTTTCCACGGATCTCGGGGATCTGACAGCGGAGCAGGCCGACCAGCTACAGTACTATCTGCTGTCATTGCCGGGGGTGCGGCAGGCGAAGGTCTATGACCGCAGCGGCAATGCAGTGGTGCAGTACGAGGCGGAGCGAAGAGCGCTTTTGCGCCAGATCATGGCCTTTTCGCTGGACGATCCGGCGCTGGAGGCCTTGGTGCCGGAGCACACCAGCCGGCAGCTCAACCAGTACTACAGGGAGAAGCTGCTGGGACATGTCCTGCGCCACGCCGTTCTCAGTACGATCTTGCCGCCACAGCTGCGCGCCATCAAAGCGGTCTGGAAATTCTACCCCTATCTGATGTCCGGCCTGCACTGCCTGCGCCGCCGCAGGCTGGAGGTGCCGGTTCTGGACGCGACGGCCATCGCGGTCTCCCTTCTGCGCCGCGATTTTAAGACAGCAGCGTCGGTCATGTTCCTGCTGAGAATCGGCGAGCTGATGGAGGAATGGACCCACAAAAAATCAGTGGCGGATTTGGCAAGCAGTATGGCTCTGCATGTGGAAAAGGTCTGGAAGAAGTCAGATCATGGCAAGGAGCTTGTTCCCATCCAGTCTGTCTGTCAGGATGACCTGATCTGTGTAGAGATGGGCAGTATGATCCCGCTTGACGGTGTGGTCGTCGAGGGGGAGGCCATGGTCAACCAGGCGTCTTTGACCGGCGAGTCGGTGCCTGTGCGGAAGAGCGTTGGCGCGGCAGTCTATGCCGGGACGGCGCTGGAAGAGGGCAATCTGGTGCTTCAGGTCAAGCAGGCTGCCGGCAGCACCCGGTATGAGAAGATCGTAAGGATGATTGAGGACTCGGAGCGGCTGAAGTCCAATGTGGAGAGTGACGCATCGCACCTGGCGGACCGGCTGGTGCCGCTGAGCTTTCTGGGGACGGTGCTGACCTATCTGTTGACCAGAAATCTGCAGAAGGCGGTCTCCATCTTGATGGTGGACTTCTCCTGTGCGCTGAAGCTCTCCATGCCGGTGGCGGTGCTCTCGGCCATGCGCGAGTGCAGCGGCCACCAGATCACTGTGAAGGGCGGAAAATTCCTGGAGGCAGTGGCCAAGGCGG
>JAHZEE010000212.1 GCA_019421975.1 Clostridiales bacterium
ACCAGAAGTCGTAGTTGCCCACATACATCTTGATCTTGCCGTAGTCGATGTCCACAATGTGGGTGCAGACGGTGTTCAGGAAGTGGCGGTCGTGGCTGACCACGATGACCATGCCGGGAAAGTCCAGCAGGAAGTCCTCCAGCCACTCGGTGGAGGCGATGTCCAGGTTGTTGGTGGGCTCGTCCAGCATGACGATGTCCGGGTTGCCGAACAGCGCCTGCGCCAGCAGCACCTTCAGCTTGAGCCGGCCGTCGGTGTCGCCCATGCGGTCGTAGTGCAGCTCCACCGGAATCCCCAGGCCCTGCAGAAGCTGGCTGGCGTCGGATTCGGCCTCCCAGCCGCCCAGGTCTGCAAACTCTGCCTCCAGCTCTGCCGCCAGAATGCCGTCCTCGTCTGTGAAGTCCTCTTTCTCATACAGGGCGTCCTTCCGCTTCATAATGTCGTACAGGTGCCCGTTGCCCATGATGACCGTGTCCATGACGGTGTAGTCGTCATATTGAAACTGGTCCTGCTTCAGAACCGACATCCGCACACCGGGCTTGACGGAGACCTCGCCGTTGGTGGAGTCCAGCTCCCCGGAGAGAATTTTCAGAAAGGTCGACTTGCCGGCGCCGTTGGCGCCGATGATCCCGTAGCAGTTGCCGCCGGTAAATTGCAGGTCCACATGCTGGAACAGCACGCTGCCGCCGTATTGCACACCGAGATTTGTGACTGTAATCATATCATCCATCCTTTTGTCAAATTAAAGCTATTTTAACATAGGAATCCCGAGAAAGAAACCAATGGAGTGTGAAAACTTTTTGTGCTATAATAGTCCTACGATTGGGCAACCAATACAAGCAGCGCGCAGAAAATCAGTCTGCGCGGAAAACGGGGGATGTTACTTGGAACAGTTGGCACTACAGCTGCGCTCTTTGAGCGTATTTCGGAATCTGTTGAAGCTGCCCGGTATGCAGGCGCTGATGTCCCTGCTCGAGCAGATGGAGCGGCGGGACGCGGCCATGGTGGAGTCCTATGGAAAGCTGCTCTTTGAGGTGCGGAAGGAGGAACGGGACCTGCACGACTATCTGGAGACCCACCTGCGCTATGATGACACGGCCTTTGGCCGCGCGGTGGCCTCGGGCCGGATGGAGGCGGACTATCTGGAGCTGGCCCGGTATGATGCGGGGATCCTCTCCCGCGCATCCCAGCTGAGCTTTCAGGCGCTCAAGCGGGCCATGGCGGCCCAGCTGCCGCCGGACTGGCTCGCCCAGGTGATGGCAATGCCGGAGCTGCGGACCGGCGCGCCGCTGGAACTGGACCCGGTGCTTGAAAGCTACCGGAAAAACGGCGTGGGCCAGTTTGCCCGCGGCCGGGCGTTTCACTGGGAGAAGGGGACGCTCACCATGGTGCGCAACCCGGACCCCATCGACTACTGTGACATGATCGGCTACACCTGGCAGCGGGAAGAGGTGGTCAAGAACACCCGCTGCCTGCACGAGGGCAGGCCCTGCAACAATGTGCTGCTCCACGGCGACAGCGGAACGGGCAAGTCCGCGACCATCAAGAGCCTGATCAACATGCCGGAGTTTTACAACCTGCGCATCATCGAGCTGGCGAAGAACAGCCTGGACGAGATCACCGCCGTCACCCGCCTGGTGTCCGGCCACACGCAGAAGTTTATTCTCTACATTGACGACCTCTCCTTTGAACAGCAGGACGCCGGCTTCTCCGCGCTCAAGAGCGCGCTGGAGGGGGGCCTGGAGCTGCGGCCGGACAATGTGGCCATCTATGTGACCTCCAACCGCCGCCACATGATCCGCGAGGACTTTGCCGAGCGCATGGGCAGCGACATCCACCGGGATGAGACCATCCAGGAGCGGGCGAGCCTCTCCGAGCGCTTCGGCCTGCGGATCGCCTATCTGTCGCTCAACAAGCAGCAGTTTCTTGATATGGTGGACAAGCTTGCGGCGCACCGCGGTCTGAAACTGGATCCGGAGCTGGTCGCCCGGGAGGCCAACAAGTGGGAGATCCAGCATGGCGGCCGGACGCCGAGAACGGCCAAACAGTTTGTGGACTACCTCTACACCAGAGAGGATCTCTAGCAGAACGCAGCCCCGCGCGGATTCAAAGAAAATTTACATTTACCGCTTGCAAAAAACGGCACATGGATTATAATAGGATTAGCACTCGAAAGAAAAGAGTGCTAATCCTATTTCTTATTGGGAAGTGAATGACCATGGCAAAGAAGCAGTTTAAAGCGGAGTCCAAGCGACTTCTGGATTTGATGATCAATTCGATTTACACACATAAGGAGATTTTCCTGCGGGAGTTGATCTCCAATGCATCTGACGCCATCGACAAGCTGGCGTATGAGGCACTGACAGACGACAAGGTGGGCCTGTCGCGCAGCGATTTTGCCATTCAGCTGTCGGTGGACGAGAAGAACCGGCTGCTGACTGTCTCGGACAACGGCATCGGCATGGACAAAGAGGAGATGGAGAACAACCTCGGCACCATCGCAAAGTCCGGCTCCTATCAGTTCAAGCAGGAGATGGAGAAAAACGACACGGCAGATATCATCGGCCAGTTCGGTGTGGGCTTCTATGCGGCGTTTATGGTGGCGGAGGATGTCACAGTTATCTCCAGACGCTATGGTTCTGAGGAGGCGTGGATGTGGCAGTCCTCCGGCGCAGACGGCTACACCATGACAGCCTGTGAAAAGCAGGCGCCCGGCACGGATGTGATTCTGCACCTGAAAGCCGACACCGACGACGAGCAGTACTCGGAGTATCTGCAGACCTACCGCCTGCAGCAG
>JAHZEE010000213.1 GCA_019421975.1 Clostridiales bacterium
GCTCGATCTCAAAGCACCGGGGCGCGGCGATGTCCTCGAGGTTGACGCCGCCAAAGCTGCCGGCCAGCAGCGCCACGGTGTTCACGATGTCGTCCACCTCCTTGCTGCGGATGCACAGCGGGATGGCGTCCACATCGCCGAAGGCTTTGAACAGGACGCATTTGCCCTCCATGACCGGCATGCCGGCCTCCGGGCCGATGTCGCCCAGGCCCAGCACGGCCGTGCCGTCTGTCACCACCGCCACCGTGTTCCAGCGGCGGGTCAGCTCGTAGGACTTGTCCACATCCTTCTGAATTTCCAGGCAGGGGGCCGCCACGCCCGGCGTGTACGCCAGCGAGAGCGCCTCGCGGCTGTCGGCCGCCACCCGCGTTTTGATCTCCAGCTTTCCCCGCACTGCCTCGTGCAGCTTCAAAGACTCCTGTGCGTAATCCAATGACTGTTCCTCCCCATCCGCCCTGCGGGCGGTTTCTTTGTTTCAGTATAACAAACTCCGGGCCAAAGCGCAACGCAGTCTGTCACAATTTTCCATGCAGCAGCGCCTGATATTCGTCCGGGGTGTTGATGTTCTCCACCAGCCGCTCCGGCGCGCCCAGCGCCGAAAGCTCCACATAGGCCGTGCGGATCTGCGGATACAGCGCCCGGATCTGGTGGATCTGCTGCCGGCGCATCTGCGCGAGCGCCGGAAGGGCCGCCTTGGAGTAGACGCTGCAGAGCGGCTCCAGCTGCCCGTGGACCCGGAGCACCAGCGCCTGCATCTGCGCGGTCACGCGCCCGGCCAGGCGCGCCAAAAAGGCGGAATCCAGATAGGGCATGTCCGTGGCGACAATCAGCATATAGGGCGTCTGAGACGCGCGCAGCAGCTGATAGATCCCCTCCACCGGGCCAAAATTCTGCAGCTCGTCCTCCACCATGGGACACGGCGCCCCTGCAAAGCGTTCTGCGCGGTCCACGGAGAGCAAAACCGGCGCAAAGTCGCGGCACGCCGCGATGGTCTGTTCGAGAAAGCTGCTGTCCCGCCAGGGCAAAAACGCCTTGTTCTGCCCGATCCGGCTGCTCCGGCCGCCGGCCAGAATGCCCGCGCTGATCTGCACCACATCGCCACCCCCTTTGCTCATCATAGCGAATTTTGCGGTGCTTTGCAACTGGAAAAGGCCCGGACAGACGCGTGTCCGGGCCTTTTGCCGTCTTTAAGCGCGGTGCAGCCGCGTGCGCAGCCGGCTCCAGAAGGAGCTGTGCGGCGGCTCCGGCTCGTGCCTCTGCGCCTCCCGCTCTGCAAGCTGCATCAGGGTCTGCTGCTCCTCCACCCGGTCGGTCTGGTCCGGCAGCGGGACATAGGAGCCGTCTGCCTGGAGCAGCCTGGCCTTCACATTGTCCTGCAGGCAGGCATTCAGAATCTCATGGAGCTTTTCCCGGATCTCCGGCTGGTAGATGGGGCAGGCCACCTCCACCCGCCGCTCCATGTTCCGGGTCATGAAGTCGGCGGAGGAGATGTACATTTTTTCCGCGCTGCCCGTGCCAAAGCAGTAGATCCGCGAATGCTCCAGAAACCGGCCCACGATGCTGATGACCCGGATCTGCTCGGTCCTGCCCGGCACGCCCGGCAGAATGCAGCAGATCCCCCGCACAATCATGGTGATCTGGACGCCGGCACAGGACGCCTGCTTCAGCTTCTCGATCACATCGATGTCCGTGACCGAGTTGAGCTTGAGCAGCACGCGGCCCTGGTTTCCCTTGGCGATCTCCCCGTCAATGGCCTGCAGGATCTGATGCTTGAGGTCCCGCGGCGCCACCCAGAGCGACGCATAGTGCCCGTCCAAATTGCCGATGGCCATGTTCTTAAAAAAGGCGTTGGCATCGCTTCCAATGCGCCGGTCTGCCGTCATCAGGCACACATCGGTGTACTGTCTGGCCGTCTTTTCATTGTAGTTGCCGGTACCGATCTGGGTGATGTACTGGATCACGCCGCGCTCGCGCCGGGTAATCAGGCAGACCTTGGAGTGGACCTTGTAGTCCTCAATGCCGTAGATGACGGTGCAGCCCGCCTCCTCCAGCCGTTCCGACCAGTCGATGTTGTTCTGCTCGTCGAACCGGGCGCGCAGCTCAATGAGGGCCGTGACATCCTTGCCGTTCTCCGCCGCCTCACACAGATACTCCACCAGCTGCGCCTTTTGGGCCAGGCGGTAGATGGTGATTTTGATGGAGAGCACGGCCGGGTCTGAGGCCGCCTCCCGCACCAGGCGCAAAAAGGGCGCCATGCTCTCATAGGGGTAGGACAGCAGCCGGTCCTGCCGCAGAATCTGCTGCTGGATGCTGCCCGTGGCGCCGGCCCAGCCGGGCGTCACCGGGGTGAAGGGCGGATAGGTCAGCGCGCTGCGCTTTTCCGCGCTCAGCCGGCCCTCCAGCGTGAATACATGGCCCAGCTTTAAAGGCATGCTGGTGACAAAGATCTGCTGCTTTGTCACCGGCAGGTGCTCTTGCAGATAGGCGGAAAAGGTCTCGCTGATGGGCGCAGACAGCTCCAGCCGCACCGGCTCGAGCCGCTTGCGCTGCTTGAGCGCCTTCTGCATCTTTTTGCGGAAGTCGTCGCTGTCAAAGTCAAACGCCTCGTCGTTCGGGTTGATGTCCGCGTTCCTTGTCACGCAGAAGATCACCCGCTCCAGCACGGTGTAGTTGGTAAAAATCTGCTCCAGATTCTCCATCACGATCTCCGCCGTGCGCACATAGCGCAG
>JAHZEE010000214.1 GCA_019421975.1 Clostridiales bacterium
CGGCCACATTGGGGGTCACGGTGCCGGCCTTGGGGGAGGGCATCAGGCCCTTGGGACCCAGCACCTTACCGAGACGGCCGACAACGCCCATCATATCAGGGGTTGCAACGACGACATCGTAGTCAAACCAGTTCTCCTTGGTGATACGCTCGACCAGCTCCATGCCGCCGACAAAATCGGCGCCTGCGGCCTTCGCCTCCTCTGCCTTGGCGTCCTTTGCGAACACCAGGACGCGGGCGGTCTTGCCGGTGCCGTGGGGCAGAACGATGGCGCCGCGGACCTGCTGGTCAGCGTGGCGGGAGTCGACGCCCAGGCGGATGTGGATTTCAACAGTCTCGTCAAACTTTGCCTTGGAGGACTTGACCACCAGGTCCATTGCGTCCTCTACATCATACTGCTGGCTGCGGTCAATCAGCTTTGCGCTGTCAATATACTTCTTACCGGACATGTTTTCTACCTCCTTGCTCAGTCAACCACCGTGATGCCCATGCTGCGGCAAGTGCCTGCAACCTGGCTCATCGCGGCTTCGAGGGTGGAGCAGTTCAGATCCGGCATCTTCTTTTCCGCGATTTCCTGGATCTGTGCCTTGGTGATGGTAGCAACCTTGTCCTTGTTGGGTACACCGGAGCCCTTTGCAATCCCGAGCGCCTTGAGAATCAGGGTCGGGGTCGGCGGGGTCTTGGTGATAAAGGTAAAGCTGCGGTCGGCGTAAACCGTGATGACCACCGGAATCTTATAGCCGGCCTGATCCTTGGTACGCTCGTTGAACTCTTTGATAAACTGTGCAATATTTACACCGTGCTGACCCAGTGCCGGGCCAACCGGAGGGGAAGCCGTTGCTTTTGCCGCATCGATCTGCAGCTTGATATAACCTGTTACTTTCTGTGCCATGATAAGCACCTCCTGAATAAAGTGGTAGATTGGCGGGATGCGCTGCATCCCTCCCACAAAAGCCGGAATCCGGCTTAGGACTTGACGGGCTCAACCTGGTCGAGCTCCAACTCAACCGGCGTTTCACGCCCGAACATCGAGACAACGACACGGACCTTGTTCTTGTCCACATCCAACGCCTCTACAGTGCCCATAAACGAGGTGAGAGGACCGTCACAGACCTTGACGCTGTCGCCGACGGCATAGTTCACCACGATTTCGCGCTTCTCCACGCCGAGCTGGGCGACCTCATCCTCGGTCAGCGGAGTTGGCTTGTTGGCGGAGCCCACAAACCCGGTGACGCCGCGGACATTCTTCACCACATACCAGCTCTCATCGGTCATCACCATCTTGATGAGCACATAGCCGGGGAATACCTTCCGGTCGTAGGTCTTGGGACCGTTGTCCGTGATCTCTGTCACATTCTCCATCGGGATGGAGACAGAGTAGATCAGATGCTCCAGATGTCTGGTCTCTACATTTTTTTCAATGGTAGCTTTTACCGTATTCTCATAGCCGGAATAGGTATGAACCACATACCATCTTGCTTCGTCCGCCATGATGGATTACCCTTTGACCAGGGAAATAATGCCCTGGACAAACAGATTGACAATGGCGTCGAAAATCCAGATGCAGGCACCGACAATCAGGCAGCAGACCAGCACAATGATCACATTGTTGACGATCTGACTCTTTGTCGGCCAGACAACCTTTTTGAGCTCGCTCCGCATCTCGCGGAACCCGCGCTTGATCTTGGCAATCAAGCCTTCTTTTTTGCTGGCTTCAGCCATGGAGTTCATCCTTTCTGCATGCAATGCGATTTTCGCGCTTACTTCGTCTCATTATGAACCGTGTGCTTGCGGCAGAACGGACAATACTTCTTCATCTCAAGACGGTCGGGATTGTTCTTCTTATTTTTGGTAGTGTTGTAGTTTCGCTGCTTGCATTCGCTGCATCTGAGTGTCACTTTGACGCGCATTCTTCGGCACCTCCTTCATTTATTCGGACCTTGGTCCGTGCCTCCCTGTATCACTTCGGCTAGGAAAATGATTTAGAAGCGCCGCAGCAACCACGGCGCCCGAAGCTGAAATTGGGCATGACAAATAGACCCAATTTCACAGGTAGAACTATTTTAGCATAGGTGCCGCAGAAGGTCAACAGAATCTTTTGCAAAAATATAAAAATATGTTATAATGCGGAAAAAGGAGGGGAAGCGCGGTGCGAATTATGGCGATTGACTATGGAGATGCGCGAACGGGCGTGGCGATTTCGGACGCCACGGGATTGATTGCCGGCTTTACAACGGTGATTCAGCAGCGGAACCGGACGGCGGTGGCAGAGGCGGTGGCGGAGGCGGCCCGCCGCACCGGGGTAGCCCGCATTTGGAGGAACAGACGGGCCAAAAGCCCATCTTATGGGACGAGCGCAGAACCTCCATCGACGCCCATCAGATCCTCCACGCCAACGGGCGAAAGGAGAAGGCGCATCGCAAGAATGTGGATGCAGTGGCGGCCAGCCTCATTTTGGAGGGCTATCTGGCCTTTCGCAGAAATCAGCAGCGATAAAAAGCGGGCTGTGGAATGTTCCACAGCCCGCTGGACTATTTTTGCGCCTGTTTTGGCTTCCAAAACAGCTCGGAGATCCCTGTGAGGATGAGAAAGCCGCCAAACAGACGGCGCAGCAGCTGGACCTCAATCGTAGTGGCGGCCCAGGCCGACAGTCCGGCGGCGACGGCGCCGGCCCGGACGGCGGGCAGGACTGCGCGCCAG
>JAHZEE010000215.1:0-1396 GCA_019421975.1 Clostridiales bacterium
GGAGAAGTACTCCCGCCAGCCGTCCAGGCGCGCGCCGTGGCGGACCGCATGCTCCAGCACCGCTCCCAGCCGGCGGTCGCCCCGCGCCAGCACCACCTCCAGCCGGCTCAGCTCCGTCTCATGCCAGTGAAATTGGATGCTTTTGGAGCGGATGGCCTCTTTCAGAAGCATCACGCGGCGCAGGTACTCCTCCGTGGAGATCTGCGGCTCCCACTGCATGGGCGTAAACGGCTTCGGCACAAAATAGGCCACGGAGACGGTGATATTGACGCCGCGGTTTTTGACCGAGGCGCTTGTCCGCCAACAGTGCAGGATTTTCTGCGCCAGCTCCGCGATGCCCAATACATCCTCGTCTGTCTCCGTGGGCAGCCCCAGCATAAAGTACAGCTTGACGCTGTTCCAGCCGCCGCCGAAGGCTGTCTCACAGGTGCGCAGGATCTCCTCTTCGGTGATGTTTTTGTTGATGGCGTCCCGCAGCCGCTGGGTGCCCGCCTCCGGGGCAAAGGTGAGACTGCTCTTGCGCACGGTCTGAATCCGCTGCATCAGCTCTGTAGAAAAGTTGTCGATGCGCAGCGAAGGCAGAGACAGATTGATGCCCTGCGGCTCGCAGTAGTCCAGCAGCTTCTCCGTCAGCTCCGGCAGCTGGCGGTAGTCGGAGGTGGAGAGGCTGGAGAGGGTGATCTCCGGATAGCCGGAGTCCTCCAGCGCGTGAACCGCCTGACAGGCGAGCGCCTCGGCGCTGCGCGCCCGGACCGGCCGATAGACAAAGCCGGCCTGACAGAACCGGCAGCCGCGGATGCAGCCGCGGAACAGCTCAATGGTGGTGCGGTCGTGGACAATCTCTGTGGAGGGGACAATGGTCTCATCCGGAAAAACCGCCTGGTCCAGATTCTGCACGATGCGCTTTTGCACCACCCTGGGCACGCCGTCGCGCACCTCGAAGTGATCGATGGCGCCGTCATCGCGGTAGACAGGACGATAAAAGGCCGGGACATAGAGCCCCTCGATCTGCGCGGCTTGGAGCAGGAAGGTATCCTTATCCCACCCCTCGCGCTTGGCGCGGTCGTAGAGCTGCAGCAGCTCCACCGTCACCTCCTCGCCCTCGCCAAGTGAGCAGATATCCACAAACTCGGCCAGAGGCTCCGGGTTATACATACAGGTTCCGCCAGCCACAACCAGATTCTTCAGCCCTGGGCGATCCTTGGCGTGCAGCGGCACCTGGGCCAGAAGGAGCATATTGAGGATGTTGGTATAGCTCATCTCATAGCCCACGGAGAAGGCGATGACATCCAGATCGCGCACTGCGTCGCCGCTCTCCAGCGCCCAGAGCGGGAGGCCTGCCTGCCGCATCTGCTGCTCCATGTCCCCCCAGGGGGCGAAGACCCGCTCGCACCAG
>JAHZEE010000215.1:1406-2659 GCA_019421975.1 Clostridiales bacterium
CCTCATAGAGAATCCGCATCCCCAGGTTCGACATGCCGATCTCATAGGTGTCAGGAAAACAAAAGGCCACCCGCACAGACACCTCGGATGGATCTTTGACAATTTGACGATATTCGCCGCCCACATACCGGGCGGGCTTTTGTACTTTTGGCAGAATCCTGCGCAGCTGTTCGTTCATAGACACCCCACTGAATGATTTCATTCGTGGTGTCCATTTTAAGACTTCTTTCCCCTTTTTGCAACAAGTATTTCGCTCTCACTGCGCACAATGAGCAGTGCCAGCAGAAGGACAGGCCAGGCGCCGGCACGGCAGTGAAAGCTGAGATACCAGGCCCCGGCAGCCAGAAGCGCCCAGAGCAGACCGTGAATCACACGCAGGATACCATCTGTGACGGCAGGCGATACCGTGAGCAGCAGCAGGCACCGCAGCGCGCGGCCGCCGTCCAGCGGGGCCAGGGGCATCAGATTGTAGATGGCCAGCAGAAGGTTCACAAGGGCAAAGGCGGGCCAGTGCCGCAGCAGCGCCAGGCACAGGATCAGATTGACCAGGGGCCCGGCCAGCGCGCACAGACACTCCGCGGCATAGGACATGGGCGGTGTCTGCAGGACTGCGCCGCTAAACCCGATCCGCAGCCGCTGTACCGGTGCGCCGACGGCCCAGCAGGCGGCAACATGTCCCAATTCGTGACAGAGCGCGGCCAGCAAAAACGGGCCAAACAGCCCCCAGGGGTCGGCATAGAAGAAAAAACACAGCAGCAGGACAAAGGCCGGGGAAATCTCAAGATTTTTTCCAGTCAAACACTTCATTGCAGAGCTCCGAGAAGGTCTGGGCGACAGGCTCTCCCTGGGACATGGCGTCTGAAAAGCTGGCAAATGCCATCTGGGTCTGACTGTCCTCTGCGCCGAAGATGACCTGCCCCATCACCGCAGCGCCCTCCGGATAGTATTGCTTGCAGCAGAATGCCGCGGCGCACAGCATCAGGCAAAGGACGGCCCGGAACAGCAGGCCGCCGGAGGACCGCCGCGCCGGTGGGCGGCCCCGCAGCGCAAGCTCCACGCTTCGCGTGGCGTGCTTGGCAGTGTGAATTTGATTTTGCATCCGTAATCCCTCCCAATGCAACTTATGGATCAAACATTTTCAATATGATTGTGTTTTTGCTCTTGACAATCCAGCGTTTCCTTCTTATAATAAGGAAGCTTTCGGGGTGTGGCGAAGTTTGGTATCGCGCTTGGTTCGGGACCAAGAGGCCTCG
>JAHZEE010000216.1:0-327 GCA_019421975.1 Clostridiales bacterium
AGATGGTACGGCATCAGAATCTGCACGCGATCCGAGATCAGGATATGCGGTGCGGGGACCCCATGGTCCGTCAGCATTTGAAGCTCGGTCAGAAAGGCGTTTGGATCAAATGCGACACCGTTGCCGATAATGTTGGTGATGTGCGGGAAAAAGACGCCCGACGGCAGAAGGTGCAGCGCAAATTTGCCGTAGTCGTTGATAATCGTATGACCGGCGTTTGCACCGCCCTGAAAGCGGACAACCACATCGGAAGATTCCGCCAGCATATCGGTGATTTTGCCCTTTCCTTCGTCGCCCCAGTTGGCACCAACGATTGCGTTTACCATG
>JAHZEE010000216.1:337-2639 GCA_019421975.1 Clostridiales bacterium
TGTTGTGCGGCTTTGGCTTCAGAAAACCGCCGCGTCTGCTGCATGAGGCAGCTCAAACAAAATTTATTATAACGGAACTTGCCGCAATGTGCAAGGAGGAAAGCAGAAAATTCCAGCTTTACTTTCATTCAGCAGCGTGCTAATATTTTAGAGAAAAAGGAGGGGCGCGGATGAACAATAAGAACAAGCGCACAGATCCCCACCACGAGCTGTACCGGGCCATGATGAAGCTGCAGACACCGGAGGAGTGCTACCGCTTTTTTGAAGACCTCTGCACCGTCTCGGAGCTGAAGGCCATGGAGCAGCGCTATGAGGTGGCCAAGCTGCTCGATGAGGGGATGGTCTACAACGAGATTCTGGAGAAAACCGGCGCGTCGAGCGCCACGATCAGCCGGGTCAACCGCTGCCTCAACTATGGGGCAGACGGCTACCGTGTGATTTTAGACCGAATGGGGGAGCAGACCCAATGAGTGCATATGAGGCGTTGGCGGCGTCCTACGACCGCCTGACCAATGATGTGGAGTATGACGCTGTTTTGGACTATCTGGAGCAGATTCTGCAGCGGGAGGGCGCCGCCCCTGAGACCGTGCTGGATCTGTGCTGCGGCACTGGATCAATGTCCATCAGAATGGCGCAAAAAGGGTACCGGGTCATCGGCCTGGACGCCTCTGCGGACATGCTTGCCATTGCCTTTGACAAGGCGACCCAGCTCCCGCAGGAGCAGCGGCCGTTCTTTGTCTGTCAGACGGCGCAGAAGCTCAAACTGCCGCAGAAGACGGATCTGGTCTTCAGCGGGCTGGACAGCCTGAACTATCTCACAAATCCAAAGGACTGCGAGGCGGCGGTCCGACGGGTGTATAAGTCCCTGCACCGCGGC
This sequence comes from Clostridiales bacterium, assembly GCA_019421975.1. Classification (GTDB taxonomy): domain Bacteria; phylum Bacillota; class Clostridia; order Oscillospirales; family Oscillospiraceae; genus CAKTFW01. Next base: position 1,215 of record JAHZEE010000216.1, read on the forward strand.
GGGCTGTTTGTATTTGACCTCAACACCCCGGCCAAGCTGCGCAGCATGGATGGACAGGTTTTTCTGGACGAGGATGAGGAGGTCTACTGTGTCTGGCGCGGGGAATACGACGCAAAGAGCCGGATCTGCACCTATGCAATGGACCTGTTTCAGCGCCATGGGCCGGTCTGGGTGCGCAGCCTGGAGGAACATCAGGAGTATGCCTACTCCATTTCACAGATGATGGAATTTCTGGTCAAGGCGGGCTTTACCGGAATCAAGGTCTATGGTGACCGCCGGCTGGAAGCGCCCCAAGAGGGGGAGCAGCGCATCTATTTTGTGGCAAAAAAGGAGTGAAAGTGCATGCAGGATGTCATTGTTCGGGCCGTCTCCGATGACGGAAGCCTGAAGGCCATGGCGATCTGCTCCACCGGGCTTGTGGAGCGGGCGCGGCAGATTCATAAGACGCTGCCCACAGCCACAGCGGCGTTGGGCCGGGCGCTCACGGCATGCTCTATGATGGGGAGCATGCAGAAAATGGAGGATGGCTCGCTGACGCTGCAGATCAAGGGCGGCGGGCCGATCGGCACACTGATTGCCACCTCTGACCCAATGGGCAATGTCCGCGGCTGGGTAGAGCATCCCCAGATCTCTCTGATGGAAAAGTACAGGGGGAAGCTGGATGTGGGCGCGGCTGTGGGGTGCGACGGTACGCTGACCGTGATCCGGGACCTCAAAATGAAGGAGCCCTATGTGGGAAGCACAGCCCTGGTCTCCGGAGAGATTGCAGAGGATGTGACGGAGTATTTTGCGGCCAGTGAACAGATCCCGACGGCCTGCGCGCTGGGGGTGCTTGTGGATACGGACCAGAGTGTCAAGGCGGCAGGCGGCTATTTGATTCAGCTGCTGCCAGGCGCGCAGGAGCAGACGATCTGCAGGCTGGAAGCGCAGATCCAGGCAGCGGGCGCTGTGACGGCGATGCTCGATTCGGGGATGCAGCCGGAGCAGATTCTGCAGAAGCTGCTGGGGGAGATTCCGTTTACGGTACTGCAGTCTCAGCCGGTGGATTACCGCTGCTATTGCAGCCGGGACCGGGTGAAGGGCGCCCTGGTGGCGCTGGGACGGGAGGAGCTGCGGCAGATTGTGGCCAGGGATGAGACCCTGCATGTCGGCTGTCAGTTCTGCGACAAGGACTACACCTTTACACCGGCGGATATCTCAGAAATCCTGGTGGATTCGGAGCGGGCAGACTGAGCAGTTGGCAGGGTGCGGCCTGGGCGGGCCGGGCCCTGCCGGCCCGCTGCATAAAAGAAAAAAGAAAAAGTTTGAAAAAGCTATTGACAAGTGGGCGGATGTTTATTATAATAAGCCCGCTGTTGTTGAGCAGCAAGTCGGGAGCATAGCTCAGCTGGGAGAGCATCTGCCTTACAAGCAGAGGGTCACAGG
>JAHZEE010000217.1 GCA_019421975.1 Clostridiales bacterium
ACTCGCGCAGCTCTGAGACCGTCCAGTTGCGGATTTCGGCGTAGATCTTCTCGTTGACATCGTCCTGAATGATCCGCGTAACCTCGTCCTCCTCATAGGGGACGACGGGATGCTCCCGCAGATCGGACAGCAGCACATTGGACAAGACCACCTTGGCGGCCACCCGCTCCTGGGCGTCCTCGGCCGCAAGGCCCGCCAGCCGGTCGCCGGACTTCTCCTCATTTGCCCTGGCCAGCACGGTTTTGAGATCGGCAAAGGCGTAGACCTTTCCGAACAGCTTCGTTTTTAAAATCATGGCAACACATCCTTTACGATGTAAATATCAGAGTTTTGATGACAACCGGCAGCGCCGCGCCGCCGGCGACAGGCGCGCCGATGTCGAGATACGAGCCGGTCTCCACCTGCAGGCTGTCCATGCAGAGGAGCTTTCCCTCCCGGCCGAGCAGGGGCATCATGCACTGGCCGAGCGCCTTGGCCATATCGGCCCCGACCACGATGCACAGGGGATATCCGGCGTCCACCAGCGGCCGCAGGCCCTCCAAAAGCAGGCGGGCGAGCTGCTGCACCTGGGCAAAGGTGGGGCTGGGGATGCCCGCAAAGGCGATGGCCACCGGGGTGAGGTCGTGCTCCTGCTGAAACCAGGTGAGCTTTTTCTGCAGAATCTGCGGCAGCTGCGCGTCCGCCATCTCCGCGTCCGTCAGCGTGAGGACCGGCAGGTTCTTGATGGGGAAGGTGACGCCGCGGTAAAATATGGTGCTGCCGGAGAGGTCTGTGGCGTGGTTCCCCGCGCCCACAACCGTGGCGCGGATCGTCTCCTGGCCGCGCACATGCTCGCCCTGGAGCAGCTGGGAGCGGCGGATGGCCTGCCCCAGCAGAACGCCCAGATCCCCATAGGCCAGCGGGTCCGGGGGCGCGTCGGTGTAGATGAGGTCGGCTACGCCCCCGGAGAACGAGAGCACGGGCCGGCGGCCGCCCAGGTCGATGACCTGATTGGTGGTGTAGTGCTTTAAAACCTCGGTGGCAGGGGACAGCTCCGCCGCCTGGCACAGGGCCAGCACCAGCTCGTCCACCACCGCCTGCAGCGTCTGGGGGGCGGGGACGGCGCCCACCTCCAGCGGAAAGCGGCCCTGCAGAACGGGCGAGCAGTAGGTGAGCCGGCCGGCGTCGTCAAATTTCAAGAGCCGTCCGCCCACATTGAGGCAGCCCGTGGCGATCAGCTCGCCGTGGTCGAACAGGGACAGATTGGAGGTGCCGCCGCCAATGTCGAAGTGCAGCACACTGCAGTGGTGCGCCCGGCTGTACTGGTCCGCTCCCGCGCCGCGGGCGGCCAGGATGCTCTCCAGATCCGGGCCGGCGGTGGCGACCACAAAGTCGCCGGCAAAGCCGGAGAGGGCCTGCAGCACCTCCTGGGCGTTCTCCTTCCGCGCCGTCTCGCCGGTGATGATGACCGCACCGGTCTGGATCTGGCTGCGGCAGAAGCCGGACGCTTGATACTCCGCCTCTACGATCTGGCGCACCTTTTCCGTGTCAATGACCGTGTCGCTGCGCAGGGGCGTGAAGTAGATCCTGCTGCGGTAGAGGATTTCCTTTTTGGTGATGGCGATTTTGGGGACGGTGAAGGGGGCGGCCTGGTTCACCAGGGTCAGACGGGAGATGATGAGCTGGGTGGTGCTGGTGCCGATGTCGATGCCGACTGACAGAATCGTCTCATCCATGCTGCAGCACCTCCTGCAGAATGCCCCGCAGGTCCGCCTCGGAGGCCGGGCGGGGATTGGTCTGCAGGCACGCGTCCTGCATGGCGGCGTGCAGCAGCTGCGGCATGTGCGCCTGCAGCTGCTGCGGCTCCACACCGGCCTCCTGCAGAGTGGCGGGCAGATGCAGCTTGGCGCGCAGGCGGCGCAGGGCTGAGAGCAGGTTCCGGACGGCGATGGGATCGCTGGCGCCCGCCAGGCCGCACTGACGGGCCAGCGCCGCGTAGCGGCCGGCCACAGCCTGGGCGTTGAACTGCACCACCGCCGGCAGCAGAATGCCGTTCAGGCGTCCGTGGGGCAGGTGGAACGCGCCGCCCAGGGCGTGGGACAGGGCGTGGCAGGCGCCCAGGCCCGCCTGCTCGAAGGCCATGCCGGCCATGGTGGCGGCCAGGTGGATCTGGCCCCGCACGGCGCGCTGGCCCTGGAAGGAGGCGGGGAGGTTCTGCAGAACCAGGCAGAAGCTGTGGGCGGCCAGGGCGTCTGAAAACGGCGTCGCGCCCGTGGCGGCGATGGCCTCCAGGCAGTGGGAGAGAATGTCCATGCCGGCGTCGGCAATCAATGTGCTGGGCAGCTGCTGCAGCAGGTCGGAATCCAGGATGGCGGCGTCCGGGAGCATCTGCCGGTCGATCAGGGGGTATTTGGCGCCATTGTGGGTGAGGATGGAGAATGAGGTCGCCTCAGAGCCGGTGCCTGAGGTGGTGGGGATGGCGCAAAAGCGCGGCCGGGCGTCTGTCAGGCAGATCATGGCCTTGGCGCAGTCGATGGCGCTGCCGCCGCCCAGGGCGATGACCAGATCCGGCTTGCACTGCTGCAGCACCAGCAGCCCCTGGGCCACAAGCTCGAGGGTGGGATCCGGCATCACATCGCCGAACACGGTGACGGCTGCG